>CAZMWC010000130.1:0-6487 GCA_964569805.1 uncultured Gallionella sp. | reverse complement strand
TGGATTCCGGCCTTCGCCGGAATGACGAATGAGGACTTAATCAGAGCTTCCTTAAGCAGCGTGGCGAGTGGGTGGTGGACAAGTGAGCAGCGGAAAACGTGGTTTCCGATTGTTTCCAAGCTTAGCTATCAGCCCATTTGATATAAACTAGCAGCAGGGAGTTCGCCGCAAACCAAGGAGGTCATCATGCAAGCTATCGAATTCAACTCACAACTTGAACATGGTCAGATCGCCGTGCCAAAGACCCTTCATTTGGTAGAAGGCCAACCAGTCAGAGTCTTGATCCTGTTGGACGAGGCGGTAGAAAGAAAAGATGCTAAGCAAGCTGATGCAAATAGCGTGTGGGCGCGCACGGCGGGAGCATGGCAGGGCGAGCAATTGGTTCATGAGCCACAGGGTGAGTATGAGCAACGGCTGGAACTGAAATAATGCTGTACCTGCCGGATACCAATGTCTGGATACATCACCTCAATCCGGCAACATCCATCGTCAAGACCAGACTGTCCGCTTGTCCGCCATCGCAAATTGCATTGTGCGATGTGGTGAAGGCGGAGCTGTATTACGGTGCGTACAAGAGCGCGCGGTGTGAAGAAAATCTGAAGCTACTAAAAACGCTTTTTCCTGATTTTGTGAGCTTTGCTTTCGATGGCGAAACTGCGCAGATTTTTGGTGACATTCGTGCCGATCTGTCGCGAAAAGGCACTCCCATCGGCCCCTATGATTTGCAGATTGCCGCTATTGCGCTGGCCAATGACTGTATTCTGGTAACGCACAACACTGGTGAATTTTCACGTATTGCCGGTTTGAAGCTGGAAGATTGGGAATTGGAAAAGTGAACGTAAAATCCGTGGTCCCCGTTTAACGCCAAACCCCATGCCATCAAGTCAAAAAAACCTTTTTGTTACAGGCGCAAGTCAAGAGGTGGGGTTGACCGTTCGTTTGGATAAGTGAGTAGCGGAAACCGTGGTCTGACCCCCATTTATTCGACAAATCCAGTTCACCCTTGAATGCTTTCTGGCTCAGCGCACCACAGAGAGCGTCCAGCTCGGTGAGACTTTGCTGATAGCGGGTTTTGATGGCTTCGACCTTTTCGACGATGGCGGCAAATTGGCTCTGCGCCTCTGGAGGTGGGGAAGGAATTACAACTTTGGCAAGCTCAGCTGACCGAATTCCTAAAACTGCGCTCCCTGAGAGCCGACTACTCAATTTCTTTTGAACGTGAGGGTTATTTAAAATGAACTCTAATACTTCTGGCTGGAATCCGTTTTTGCACACCAGTGTTATTAGCCGTTGCCCTACTGAAAATCTTTGAAAATGTCTTGGAATTCTGCATGTGTAACCAAAAGTGGCACCTTCGGTGGTAAAGAGAACGTCGTTTGCTCTCGGTAAACCCCGTGTCATTATTTTTTTGTAGGTATCATCTGACACGTAATCTAAACGCGCTGCATCAAAATAACCACGCCGCACACATTTCGCACTGACCAGAGGTATACCGGCCTTAGTTCTCGTGGGTGTCTTACCTCGGTAATCAATGAAGTCGCAGGTATTTGTTAACGGCTGATAATTTTCCTCATCCTTTATACACTTGCCAAACATCTCCAGAAACACGCTCTTGAGTAGCTCGTCGAGTTGTTGCAGGTGTTGTGTGCGCTGGGCGATCAGCCCTTCCACTTTGCCGAGCAGATGGGCAATGCGGATTTGGTCTTCGAGCTGTTCAGGTATGGGTATTTCGTAGCTCTGAATGTCGGTGAGACTGATTGCCGGATAGGCCGGATCCTTAATTAGCACTGAAGGTGGAAAGTTCTTCAGCACCAAGCGCAAATAGTCAGCATGAGCGTTGCCATTCGGGATCAACGTTGCCAAATGGCTGACCACATAAGCAGGGTTCTGAAGAACGTAAATCCGGTCTTTGGTTGCAGACATGCCGCTCTTGGCAAAAAGAATGGTGCCCTTCGGGTAAGTTTTCAGCTTTCTCAGCTTTGCTATTTCGTTGGAGACAAGCTCAAGGTCGGACTCGCTCTTTCCTGACAAAAGGCCATCTAAGCTGCCGGCTCGGACAAACGGAATTCCGCTGTCAGAAAACTCATTGTCTTTCGGTGCACCTTGCCCTGCTGAAACGGTGGCAAGCTGATCTAACGCGGTTTGCTTCATTGGGATCATCCCACCATTCCCTTCAACTCCAGTAACTCGCGCACGATGCCGCTCTTCACTTTGCCAAGTTCTGCCACGTCCACCTCTCCCACTTCCGCTTGCAGCAGCCTGTCCAGAATCAGCGCCGGGGCATCGTAGTGCACTTCTTCAAAAACATCCTGCTTGTATCGGCTTAGCGACAGATCGAAGTTGTTTTCGTCGTTGGCAATTTCAGCGCGGGGCACGGCAAAGCATTTCTGCGTGCGGTCGGTGTCGGCTTCGGGGTTGCGCGCGTGGTATTTGGCGACGATGTCTTGCAGGTCGCCATAGCCTGATTGCTTGCTGCGCTTGTCGTCCAGCGAATAGCCGTCGGCGGACATTTCGTAGAACCAGACGTGTTCGGTGGCGGGCTGGGTGACTTTGTCCTTTGGCCCCCACACCTTGGTGAACAGCAGAATGGCGGTGCTCACCCCGGCATAGGGTTTGAATACGCCGCTGGGCAGGGTGATGACAGCCTTGAGGTCGCAGCGCTCCACCAGTAACTGGCGCAACGACTTGAATGCGCCACCGGAGCCAAACAGCACGCCCTGCGGCACGATCACGCAGGCGGTGCCGCCTTTCTTGAGCAGGCGGTAGATGTTTTCGACGAACAGCAGCTCGGTTTTGGTGGTGGACAGTTGCAGGTTTTCGTTGATGTCGCCCTTGTCGATGCTGCCGGTAAAGGGCGGGTTGGCCAGCACGATGTCATATTCTGACTCTTCGGTGAAGCTCTTGCTCAGCGTGTCTTTGTAGTCGATGCGCGGCTCGTCGATGCCGTGCATCATCAGGTTCATTAGCCCGAGGCGCACCATGGTGGCGTCGATGTCGTAGCCACACAGCGTGCTGGTGAGAATGGCTTGGGCTTTTTCGGTGAGGGCGGCGGCGACCGAGGTGCGCACAAAGCCATCTTCATCGGGCGCGAGGTCTTTTGTGCCGGCCTTGATGGCGAGCTGTGTGACGATGTACTGGTAAGCGCCCAGCAAGAAGCCGCCAGTGCCGCAGGCGGGGTCGGCGATCTTGTGGCCCAGTTGCGGCCGCACCAGTTCGGCCATCAGCTTGATGATATGGCGCGGGGTGCGGAACTGGCCGTTCTTGCCAGCGGTGGCGATTTCCGACAGCAGCATTTCATACACATCGCCCTGAATGTCCTGAAAGGCCTGGCCTTTATCCTTGGAGTCTTTCTCCATCACGTCGAATATTTCGTCGATGGTCTTCACCGCTTCCACCAGCAGTTGCGGCTTGGGGATGATGAACACCGCATTTTTCATGTGGTGGGTGAAGTTGGATTGGGTGCCCTTTTTCGGTTACGAATATATTATTTCCTGTATCTAATCAAGTTACGGATATATTTAGCAAGTTACGGATATATTCTCGCCAAACAGCAGCTATTATCATCAAGCAAAGTTCTTCGCCACAAAATCCCAGTTCACCAGATTATTGAGAAAAGTTTCGACAAATTTGGGGCGCAGGTTGCGATAGTCGATGTAGTAGGCATGTTCCCATACGTCCACGCACAGCAAGGCCTTGTCACCGGTAGTTAGTGGCGTACCCGCAGCGCCCATGTTGACGATGTCCAGGCCGCCATCTGCTTTCTTTACCAGCCAGGTCCAGCCGGAGCCAAAGTTACCCACGGCAGAGGTTTGGAATGCTTTTTTGAAATCGTCGAAACTGCCCCATTTTTTGGTGATGGCATCAGCCAGCGCACCGCTTGGTGCACCGCCACCGTTCGGTTTCATGCAACTCCAGAAGAAGGTATGGTTGGACACCTGTGCCGCGTTATTGTAAAGGCCGCCGGCGGGCGCTTTTTTGACGATGGCTTCCAGGTCAAGGTTTTCATATTCTGTTCCCTTGATCAGGTTGTTTAGGTTTGTCACATAAGCCTGATGATGCTTGGCGTAGTGATATTCGAATGTTTCCTTCGACATATGCGGCTGCAGCGCGTCCATGGCGTAGGGCAGGGCGGGTAAGGTATGTTCCATCATCATTCTCCTTGTGTTGGTTGTTTTTGTGATTCATGCCGCTATTCAACATCTGAAAAGATCGATTACTCCCCGATACAGGCGTAAATAATACCACGCTATTTTTTATCAGTTTTCCACCAGTTCTCCATCGCCAAAAATCAGGGCGCTGCGGATTGTTTTGTGCGGGTAAATGGCCTGTATTGCGGCGCGGTATTCCTCGAGTTGGGCCGCGTATGATGCTGCGCTGGAGCTCGCGCCAGTCTTGTAGTCCAGCACCCACACGTCATGGTCGAATTCCACCAGACGATCAATGCGGCGCAGCTCGCCATGTGCGTTGACGTATGCCACTTCATTGCTGGCGGCACGATAGTGCCGCTCGTCAAAGAAGCGTACCAGATGCGGTGCGGCCAGTAAGCGTTGCGCGTGTTGCCATAGTGCGGGCATCTGCACGGGTGGGATGCCAAGCTGCTGTAATTGTCGCGCATCGTTTGCTGTATCGGGCGAGGTGAGGTGTTGCATCAGCCCGTGCAACTGTGTCCCATAGCGTTGCGCGTCACTCATGGCAGCTCTGCGTGCGCCGGTGGGCAGCACGCGGTTGAGGCGCTCGTCTTCTACAGAAGGCAGAGGACAGAAGACAGAAGACAGAGGCTTTGCTGCCGCTGCGCGGCAATCTTTCAATAAAGGCGCGGCAAAGCCGCACGATGCCCTGTCTTCTGTCTTCTGTCCTCTGCTCTCTGATACGGCGATGCGGTCGTGCCACGATCCTTCGATGCGCCCGCCGTTGCCGCTGACCAGTAGCGCTTGTTTGGCGCGTGTCATGGCAACATACAGCAGATTCAAGTCTTCGCGCCGTGCGAGTTGCGCTTCCTGCTCAAAGTAGCGCTCACGCACCGTGCCATGACTCGCTTTGTCGCCATACAGGGAAAAATGTGCGGGGCGTGTAGTACCTGTGGCGGGGGCGACCGGCCAATCCAGCAGCACGTCATAGCCCTTGCCGGCGGGCGGTTTGGCGTTGCTGTCCAGCAGCCAGACGATGGGCGCTTCCAGGCCCTTGGCTTCATGCACGGTATAGATGCGCACTGCATTGCCGGCATGGCTGATTTTCCCTTCATCCGGCGCTTCGTTGTCGTCTGCTTTGCGCAACTCGGCGAGTTCGCGCAGGAATCCTGGCAGACTGGGATAGCGCCCGGCATCCACGTTCAACGCGATTTCGATGAATGCCTGCAAGTTTGCCAGCACAGTGGCGCGCATCGCGTCCGGTGCGGCAACCGCATAACGATTTTGCACATCGCCCTCGAAATAGATACGGTCGAGCAAGTCATGCACCGGCAGTCTGTCGGCGAGAGCCAGCCAGTTTTGCAGCAGGCGATGAGCGCGGCGCAGGTGCGGTGATGCGGCATCTTGTGCCACGGCACGCTGTAAACATAACCACCAGCCGCCATGCTCAATATTTTGTGCCAGTGCCATCAAATCGGTGTCGCTGCACGAAAAGATTGGCGCGCGCAGCGTGTGCGCCAGTTGCAGATCGGCGAACGGCGTGATCAAAAATGTCAGCAAGGCTTGTATATCCGCGGCCTCCAGCGTATCCAGCAAGCCGCCGCGCCGCGAGGTGAGGTAGGGGATATGCCGCGCGCGCAGGGCGAGTTCATATACTTTGAGATGGGTGCGCCGCCGCACCAGCACCATGATGTCGGAGAATTGTGCGGGGCGGATTTTGCCGTCATCGTGAATCTGCCACTGCCCGACGATATGCGATATTTTCTCGGCAAATTGCTGCGCTTCCAGTTCGCGCGCGCCCTGTTCTTGCTCTGGATAGGCCTCGGCGAGCGGGTTGCGCAGCGTCAGTGCGCCATCTGCCTCAAGCGATTTTTCCGCCTCATGCAGCTCCGCCAACGGCAACACCTCGACATGGCCGGGCAGATTTTGCTGGTGTGCCTGGTGCGTTTTGAAATCCGCGTACTCCGGCAGGCCGTCGAATACGCTATTCACTGCCGCCAGCACGGCAGGCGCGTTGCGGCGCGTTTCATTCTGGGTGAGATGGTGTGCGGCATAGTGGCGTTGCAAAAATTCGCGCGCCACGCCGAACAGCCGCGCGTCCGCACGGCGGAAACGGTAAATGGATTGCTTGGGATCGCCGACCACGAATACCGTGGGCGTGCTTTGTACGGCAGCCGATGCGGCGAACCACGCTTGCAAGATTTGCCACTGCAACGGGTTGGTGTCCTGAAACTCGTCCAGCAGCACATGGCGGTAGCGGCTGTCGAGCTTGTATTGCAGGTATTCGGCGTGGTCGCTGTCGTTGAGCAACTGGCATACGCGCCATTCCAGATCGCCGAAGTCCAGCATCTGCTGGCGCT
>CAZMWC010000129.1:0-6518 GCA_964569805.1 uncultured Gallionella sp. | reverse complement strand
CCGCGTCCACCATCGCGCCGATGGCGATCGCGATGCCGCCCAGGCTCATGATGTTCGAGTTCAGATTCAGGAAACGCATGGCGATGAAGGCGATCAGCACGCCGATGGGCAGCATGATGATGGCGACCAGCGCGCTGCGCGCGTGCATCAGGAACACCATGCACACCAGCGCGACGATCAGACCTTCTTCCAGTAATGTTTTCTTCAGCGTATCGATGGCGCGCTGGATCAGCTCGGAGCGGTCGTACACCGCCTGTATGGTCACGCCCTCCGGCAAGCCGGGGGTGATCTCGGCGATCTTGTCCTTGATGTTCTGTATCACCTCCAGCGCATTCTGCCCGTAGCGCGCCATGGCGATGCCGGATACCACTTCGCCTTCACCGTTCAGCTCCGCCAGACCGCGCCGCTCATCCGGCCCCAGTTCAACCCGCGCAATGTCGCGCAGCAGCACCGGCGTGCCGCGTTCGGCTTTTACCACCAGATTCTCGATGTCGCTCTTGCCTTGCAAATAGCCGCGGCCTCTCACCATGTATTCGGTCTCGGCCATCTCGACTACGCGCCCGCCCACATCGCGGTTGCTGTCGCGGATGATCTGCGCGACCTTGCTCAACGGGATGCCGTAGGCGCGCAGCTTCACCGGATCGACCGTCACCTGATACTGCTGCACAAACCCGCCGATGGAAGCGACCTCGGCCACGCCGTGTGCCTTGGTGAGCTGATAGCGCAGATACCAGTCCTGCATGGTGCGCAGCTCGGCGAGGTTATGTTTGTCGCTGAGCACGGCGTACTGGTACACCCAGCCCACGCCGGTCGCATCCGGCCCGAGTTGCGGCGACACGCCTTTGGGCATGCGTCCCGCGATGCTGTTGAGATATTCCAGCACGCGCGAACGCGCCCAGTAGATGTCGGTGCCGTCCTCGAAGATCACGTACACGAACGACGCGCCGAAGAACGAGAAACCGCGCACTACTTTCGATTTCGGCACGGACAGCATCGCCGTGGTGAGCGGATACGTCACCTGGTCTTCCACCACTTGCGGCGCCTGTCCGGGGTACTCGGCATAGACGATCACCTGCACGTCGGACAGGTCGGGCAATGCGTCCAGCGGCGTTTTCACGACGGCATAGATGCCCGCCAGCGTGACGAACAGCGTGGCAAGCAGCACCAGGAAGCGGTTGCGCGCCGACCATTCGATGATGTTTGAGAGCATGTCAGTGTCCTTCGTGTTGCGCTTGCAGCTTGGTGATCACCCATTCGCCCTTGCCGCGTTCGACGATCTCGAAGCTGATGGCGCTGCCGGGCGCAATGCCGGTCACCAGCGACGGGTTGGTCAGCGCGAAATCCATGCTCATGCCGGGCCACTTGAGCGAGGCGATCGGTTCATGCGTGATGCTCACCGAGCCGTCCTCGTTCACCGCTTTGAGAACGCCCTGCGCCTGATGCCCGACGGGCTTTGCCTTGGGTTGTGGCTTCGCATCGGCTGTGCCCATGCCGCTCAACGCCGCCTTGAGGTTGCTTTCCGCGTCGATCAGGAAGTTGGCCGAAGTGACAACCTGCTCGCCTTCGGCGATACCTCCCAATACTTCGACATAATTTTCACTGCGGCTGCCGAGCTTGACCGAGCGCGGCTCAAACCGCCCCTGCGCCAGTTGCACCAGCACGACTTGACGCGTGCCGCTATCGATTACGGCGGAGGTGGGAACGGTGAGCACTTTGCTGCTGCTTCCTGCCGGCAGCCTGACTTGCGCGAACATGGCGGGCTTGAGCAGCCCATCGGGATTGGCAAGTTCCACGCGCACCTGCACGGTGCGCGTAGCAGGGTTCAGCGTCGGATAAACGAAATCCACTTTGCCGTCGAATCGCTGCGCCGGGTAGGCATCCACGCTGGTCTGCACGCCACCGCCCACCCTGACCGAACCGATGTCCTGTTCGGCCACTTCGGCCAGCACCCACACCGATGACAGATCGGCAATCTGATACAGCATCTCGCCCGGCATGAAGCGCATCCCCTGCACCGCTTTCTTTTCCAGCACGATGCCGGAAACCGGCGCGTGGAAGGTCAGGTTGCGTTTGGTATTGCCGCCAGCCAATTGCCTGATCTGCGCATCGGTGATGTCCCAATTCTTCAACCGTGCCATGCTGGACTCGGCGAGCTGCTTCATGCCATCCCTGGCGCTGTATTCGGGCGCATCGCCAGCCGCGCTTTGCAGCGATGTTTCACCCTGTTTGGCCAGCGCGTATTCGCGTTGTGCCGACACCAGCTCCGGGCTGTATACATCGAACAGCGGCTGCCCTTTGCTGACGGCCTGGCCGCTGGTGTTGACGTAAAGCCGCTCCACCCAGCCCTCGAATTTTGGCGCGATGGTATAAATGCGCCGCTCGTTAATTTCGATGCGCCCCGCCGCGCGTATCGTTTTGTCGAGCGCGCGCAGGGCAGCTGCCTCGCTTTTTACGCCCAGCTTCTGCACTTTTTCGACACCGATGCTGACGATACCTTTCCCGCTCTGCTCAACCTCGCCTTCATACACCGGAACATAGTCCATGCCCATCGCATCTTTTTTCGGTGCCGGCGAAGTGTCCGGCAAACCCATCGGGTTGCGGTAGTAAAGAATTTTGCGCGCCTCAGATTTTTCTGTCCTCTGCCCTCTGTCCTCTGTCTTCTGGCTACCCAGCCAATATCCGCCTGTCGCCACAGCTGCCACCAATACCGCAATGAGGATTCCGTTTATGCTTTTCATAATTCTTCTCCCAACAACCGTTCAATCTCCGCAAGCTGCGCCTGCGCTTCAAATTGCGCTTTGAGCCGTTGCTGTCTGGCCTTCAGGATTTGCCGCTGTGCGTCCAGCAATGTGGCGAAATCCACCTTGCCGGTTTCATACCCGGCAAGGGCGGACCGGTAAGTGAGTTCGGCTTGCGGAAGCAGGCGCAGGGTGACCAGCGATTCGGTGCGTCGCGCGGTATCGATCCCTGACGCACCTTCCGATAAATCCGAAAGCATCTGGTTGAGCAGCGCTTCCTTGCGCGCGCCGGAGGCCGCCAGCATCGCTTCCGCCTCGCGTTCCTGCGAACGGCGCGATGCCTGTTGCAGCGGAATATTGAGTTCAACCATCAAGTCCCAGCTTTTCACCGTATTGCCGGATTGGGTCGGTGCCACCCCCAGCGTGAAGCCGGGATAGCGATTGATATAGGCAAGATCGCGGTTCTTTTCGGCAGATTGAATACGCGCATCGGCGATTTGTAATTGCGGGTTGCGTGCGCGCAACTTCGCTTCCAGCAACGGGTAATCGAGTTGCGCCGCCGCAGGCAACGGGCGCAATTGCGCGGGTTGCGCCAGCGGTGCCATCGCGGGGCGCGACAGCAAGGCGTTCAACCGCCCGTGTGTGTGATGCCGCTCTTTTTCCAGATCGAGCAACTCGGCGTGCAAATCGGTCTGCTCGACTTGCGCGCGAATCACATCCTGTTGCGCGCCCATTCCGTTGGCATAGCGCGTCTGCGCGATTTGCTCCAGACCCCCCATTAAATTGAGCGTTTCGCGTGCCAGCCGCTCACTGCCAGACAGGTAGTAATACATCGCGTAGGTCGATTTGATCTTGCCCGACAGCTCCGCCCAGGTCGCCGCAGTCTGCCCATTGGCCTGCGCAACTTGCGCCTCGGCGGCCCCGCGCTGCAAATCGCGCTTGCCGAACCAGGGCACGCTTTGCATCAACGTGTAACGTGTGCTGCCCACCTGTGAGGGCAGCAGGCTGGCATCCTTGTCTGTGCCCTTGTTGGTAAAGTCCATCAGCTCGGTGCGCAATACCGGATCAGGCAAGGCTGAGGCGGGCTGTACGCGTTGCGCTGCGGCATCCGCCTCATAACGCATCGCCGCAAATTCGGGATTGTGTTCGCGCGCATAATTCAGCAAGCCCTGTACGTTCGCGCCGAGAGGCAATTCACCGGCTTGCACGGACATGCCGAACAGACAACCGAGCAGCCACAATACAATCAAATTTTTCATCTTCACTCCTGCTGCAAGGGCACGGCACGCCGTGCCCCCGCGATCGGCTAATTATCTGACTGCCTCGATATGAGTGACGATGTAGTCGTCGCCCGATTTTTCCATCATGAAGCGCACCTTGTCACCCGCACGGATGGGTTTCAGTTGCTGTGCCTGTTTGACGCGATAACCCATGGTCATGGCCGGCATCCCGACGTTGGCAATCTCGCCGTGCTGCAAAGTGATTTTGCCGCCCTCATAATCCACCTTTTTGGCAACACCATCAATCAACGGCATTGCTTTTGCCTGTGCTTGGTTCATCGGCTGCATCGCTCCGTGATTCATCGCATGGCCGGGTTTGTACACATCCACGACGGGCAGCGGTTGCGCCATGCCCGGCCAAGCTGCACCCAATGCGGCGCACAGCGCAAAACTACGCAGCATGGCAAGTTTCTTTTGATTAAGTCTCATGATCCGAATCCTCAAAATGTAATGAGCGAGCAGACGCAGTGCGGCTGCCGAACGATTCGGGACGAGGTTTTATGCTGGCAAATGCAGCGTAATGGGGAAAAAAGACACTCGTCCCGCGTTAGGCGCGAGCGAGCGGAGGGTGGTCGAGTGGGGTAGGGGTGGTAGATTGAAACTGTGTCAAAACGGGAGTGAACAACTGCGCCAAGGGTTGAGCTTTGGTTGTCTTGATCGTTGCCGCAGCCATATAGCCACAACAAGCGAGCTGGCAAACACCGCAATTGCCATGAGTGCTGCTTTGTTGGTCTTGATGGTTGTTATGTTGGCCACAATCCTCGGCGGATGGATCCTGGTGCGCGGCAAGATGGGGAGGTTGCGTGTGTTGATGTGCGGTTGAAGCCTGCTGCGAGTCATGCCCGCCTTGTTGTGCGGCCATAGGACAATCACCGCCCATCGTTGGCATGGCAACCGACATAGCCAAGGCATTGCCGCTGAACAGCGGCAGCCAGACGGTTAAAAGTACGGCAATAAATTTTTTGAATGTGCGGAACATGTGCGCAGTTTGCGGCAAACCGTAACGAACTGTCAATCGGACTGGGTTCGTGGGAATTAAGTTCCATATGCGACCCTTGATAACACGAAACCCTCAATTTGCCGGATGGGGGCGTTTGCCGGATGGGGGCGGTGCAGGTAAAATCGCGCCCCTTGCGGCGATTGTGTGCGTGTGGCAGATTTCATCTCCAGTATCTGATAGCGGGTATCCGGTATCTGGCATCTGGTATCTGGCGCGTGCGGCATCCCGGGTAATTTGAGCGAGTAAACGTGAAACCCATCCTGAAATCGACCAAGCTTTCCAGTGTGTGCTACGACATCCGTGGGCCGGTGATGGAGCGCGCCAAGCAGATGGAGGAAGAAGGCCAGCGCATCATCAAGCTGAACATCGGTAACCTTGCGCCGTTCGGCTTCGAAGCGCCGGAGGAGATCCAGCAGGACGTGATCCTGAACCTGCCGAATTCGTCCGGCTATTCCGATTCCAAGGGCATGTTCGCGGCGCGCAAGGCGATCATGCACTACTGCCAATCCAAGAAGATCGCGGGTGTCGGGCTGGAAGACATCTACATCGGCAACGGCGCATCCGAGCTGATCGTGATGGCGATGCAGGGCTTGCTCAACACCGGCGACGAGGTGCTGGTTCCGGCACCGGATTATCCGCTGTGGACGGCGGCGGTCACGCTGGCGGGCGGCACGCCGCGCCATTATCTGTGCGACGAGGCCAGCGAGTGGATGCCGGACTTGGCAGATATACGCAGCAAGATCACCGAGAACACGCGCGCCATCGTCGTCATCAACCCGAACAATCCGACCGGTGCGTTGTACTCGGATGATATTCTGAAAGGGATTATCCAGATCGCGCGCGAGCATCAGCTCGCCATCTTTGCCGATGAGATATACGACAAGATGTTGTATGACGGCGCGAAGCACACCTCGATCGCCTCGATGGCCGACGATGTGCTGTTTCTTACCCTGAACGGCTTGTCAAAGAACTATCGCGCCTGCGGCTATCGCGCCGGCTGGATGGTGGTGTCGGGCGAGAAAAAACATGCGCAGGACTATATCAACGGCCTGACCATCCTCGCCTCGATGCGGCTGTGTTCCAACGTGCCGGGGCAGTTCGCCATCCAGACTGCGTTGGGCGGTTATCAAAGCATCAATGATCTGGTTGCGCCGACGGGGAGACTGTGTAAACAGCGCGATTTAGCTTACAAGTTGCTCACCGCGATTCCCGGAGTGACGTGTGTTAAGCCGAAGGCGGGCCTTTATCTGTTCCCGCGCTTTGACCCGAAAATCTACCCGATCGAAGACGACCAGAAATTTATCCTCGAGTTGCTGGAAACCGAAAAGGTGCTGGTGGTGCAGGGCACGGGTTTCAACTGGATACAACCCGATCACATCCGCATCGTGTTTCTGCCGAATGCGGATGATCTGACAGAAGCCTTCGGGCGCATTGCGCGCTTTCTGGAAAGTTACCGCAAAAAATCAGTCGTTAGTCGCTAGTCGCTAGTTAAATACCCGC
>CAZMWC010000128.1:0-6588 GCA_964569805.1 uncultured Gallionella sp. | reverse complement strand
GTGCGAATTCATTCGCACATAACCGCTTGTTCGTGCGAATGAATTCGCACCTACACGCACTGCGGTTTTTAGGTTTATTCCAGATTGCCCATTAGAAAAAACCACGTCATTCCGGCGAAGGCCGGAATCCAGATGATTAAAAATTTCCCACCCTTCGGCAGGCTCAGGACAGGCTGACCTGCGGTCAAGTGGGGCAACATCATGGTTTGGCCGTACCTCGAAACTCGCCGCAGGCGGCTCGTTTTGTCCGCTTCGCGGCGTATTTTCCATTGCTGGATACCGGCCTTCGCCGGTATGACGGCCTAATGGATTATTTGGGTTTATTCTGGTTCCCGCCTTCGTGAGAGTGTGAAGAATTCAAAGTTATTCAGCGCTTCCCTTAATCTGATTCCATTTAACCTTGGGCTTTGCTACAATGCGCCGCGTTTTGGGATGGGCTTCGAGCCCGTTTTTTATTTGTGAGCCGTAATTATGGATGTGGTCAAGCTGATTGAGACGACAGTGAATGGCCTGGGCTATGAGCTGGTGGACTTCGAGCGTTCGGGGCGCGGCCTGTTGCGCGTGTTCATCGACAAGCCGGAAGGTATCTCGGTGGAGGATTGCCAGACGGTGAGCAATCAACTGACGCGACTGTTTCTGGTAGAGAACGTGGAGTATGACCGCCTTGAGATTTCTTCGCCCGGCTTGGACAGGGCGTTGAAGAAAGAGGCTGATTTTGTGCGCTTCGCGGGCGAGAAGGTGCAGCTCAAGTTGCGTATGCCGCTGGCTGGGCGGAAGAATTTTGCCGGAATCATCGGTGCAGTTAAAGAGGGTGTGTTGCAGTTGGATGTCGATGGCAGCCAGGTGGAGATCGAGCTGTCGAATTTGGATAAGGCACGTCTGGTGCCGAATTTGTAGGGGTGGGTGAATGCGTGCCCCTGCGTTAACGTGAAACTCGCGCAGCGATTCGTTTGCCCTTTCTCCCGCTTGCGGGGGAAAGTTGGATAGGGGGAAACGGTCATGGCAAGTTTCATAATCAGGGGAGGCATACTTGCCATGACCGTTAGCCGGAGAATAGTATGAGCCGTGAAATTTTGTTGCTGGTGGATGCGCTGTCGCGCGAAAAAAATGTGGACAAGGAAGTGGTGTTTGAGGCGCTGGAATCCGCTTTGGCCTCCGCAACCAAAAAACGCTTTGATGATGAGGCGGATGTGCGCGTTTCGATAGATCGTGACACCGGCGAATATGAATCCTTCCGTCGCTGGGAAGTGATGGATGACGAGACTTTCGAGACACCGGACATGCACATCAAGCTGGAAGAGGCGCAGAAGCGCAATGCTGCCATCCAGATGGGAGAGTTCATCGAAGAGCCGCTGGAATCCATCGATTTCGGGCGTATCGGCGCACAGGCCGCCAAACAGGTAATCTTCCAGAAGATACGTGATGCGGAACGCGAGCAGGTGTTGAGCGATTTCATGGATCGCAAAGAGCATCTGGTTTCCGGTACGGTAAAACGTCTGGAACGCGGCAATGCGCTGGTTGAATTTGGCAAAATCGAAGCATTGCTGCCGCGCGACCAAATGATCCCGAAAGAAAATCTGCGTGTTGGAGACCGCGTCAAGGCGTTTTTATTGCGCGTGGATCGAAGTGCCCGCGGTCCGCAGGTGATCCTGTCGCGCACTTCCAACGAATTGCTGGTCAAGTTGTTCGAGCTGGAAGTGCCGGAAATCGAAGAGAACCTGCTGGAAATCGTCAGCGCTGCGCGAGATCCTGGGTCGCGCGCCAAGATCGCGGTGCTTTCACACGACCAGCGTATCGATCCTATTGGCACTTGTGTCGGGATGCGCGGCTCACGCGTGCAGGGTGTCACCAACGAGTTGGCTGGCGAGCGTGTGGATATTATTCTGTGGTCGGATGACCCGGCCACCTACGTCATCAACTCACTTGCGCCTGCCGAAGTCAGCAGTATCGTGGTGGACGAAGAGCGGCACAGTATGGACGTGGTGGTCGAGGAAGAGAAGCTGGCACAGGCGATTGGTCGTGGCGGGCAGAACGTGCGCCTGGCAAGCGAATTGACCGGTTGGGAACTCAATATCATGACCATCGAGCAGTCCAACGAAAAGCACAACGAAGAGTTCACCAAGACGCGTGCGGTATTCATGGAAAAGCTGGATGTGGACGAAGAAGTCGCCGACATCTTGGTGCAGGAAGGTTTCAATACGCTGGAAGAAGTGGCTTACGTGCCACTGGAAGAAATGCTGGAAATCGAATCGTTCGACGAGGCGACTGTGAATGAGCTGCGCAGCCGTGCGCGCAATTCGCTGCTGACTGCGGCGATTGCCAATGAAGAGCAAGTGGAGCATGGCATCGAAGATTTGCTCAAGCTGGACGGCATGGATGAGCAAACGGCGCGCACCCTGGCATCCAAAGGGGTGACAACGCAGGAGCAATTGGCTGATCTGGATGTGGATGAGTTGGTGGAGCTTTCCGGCATGGATGGTGAACGTGCCAATGTTTTGATTATGACGGCACGCGCACCTTGGTTTGCCTGATTTATAAGGTTGGCTTGGTAGGTGTTGTCTAAAGGATGGTAATGGGAAAATTGAATGTAACGCAGTTTGCGACCGAGCTGGGGTTGCCGGTGGCTTTGCTGCTTGAGCAGTTGAAGGCGGCCGGAGTCAGCAAGGAGCAGGAATCTGATTTGGTTTCCGAAAAGGACAAGGCACAACTGCTGGAGCATTTGCGCCAAGCGCATGGTGCCGACAAGCCGGCCAAAAAAATCACGCTGACGCGTCGCGAGACAACGGAAATCAAAAAGTCCGACAGCTCCGGCCGCGCGCGCACCATCCAGGTGGAAGTACGCAAGCGCCGTGTGGTTGCGCCAACCGCTGTTGCAGAGACGGTAGCGCCGGTTGAGACTGCGGCACCCAAGGCTGAACCCACCAAGGTGTTGGGTGAGCAAGAGTTGGCGGCACGCGAGCAGGAAGCGCGTTTGCAGACGGAACTGGCAGAACGCCAGGCCGCTGAAGTACAAGCCAAGCAGGAGCGCAGTAAACGCAAAACCACTAAAGCGGCGGAACCTGTTGCCGCGTCTGTTGTTCAATCCGATAAAAAAGCTGAAGAGGCTGCGCCTGCCATTGCTGCGGCACAGCCAGTTGCGCCGGCAGCGGTTCTGGCCGAAGGAACACTGCATAAACCTGCACTCAAGCCCGGCGACAAAGTGATCAGGCCGAGCAAGAAGCCAAAGCCTGAAGCCAAAGCCAGTGCCAGCCCCTGGGATGAAAAAGGGCACAAAAAACGTACCCCGGTTAAAGCGGGTGATAAACCGGGTGTTTGGTCAACACCGGTGCGGGCTCCGCGCCATGATAAGCACCAAAAACACGCAGCGGTAGAGGCGGCGCATGCCTTTTCTTTGCCTACAGAACCTATCGTGCATGAAGTGGCCGTTCCAGAAACCATTACTGTCGCCGAGTTGGCGCAGAAAATGTCAGTCAAGGCAATTGAAATTATCAAGGCGCTGATGAAGATGGGCTCGATGGTGACCATCAATCAGGTGTTGGATCAGGAAACCGCGATGATCGTGGTGGAGGAAATGGGGCACATCGCCAAGGCAGCCAAGCTGGATGACCCCGATGCCTATTTGCTGGATACCGAGGAGCACCATGATGCGGTGATGGAGCCACGTGCGCCGGTCGTCACGGTGATGGGGCACGTCGATCATGGTAAGACTTCTCTGCTGGATTACATCCGGCGCACCCGTGTTGCCTCCGGCGAAGCGGGCGGCATCACCCAGCACATCGGCGCATATCACGTCGATACGCCGCGCGGCATGATCACTTTTCTCGATACGCCAGGCCATGAAGCGTTTACCGCGATGCGCGCACGCGGAGCCAAGGCGACCGATATTGTGATTCTGGTGGTGGCGGCCGATGACGGCGTGATGCCGCAAACGAAGGAAGCCATCCATCATGCCAGGGCGGGTAATGTTCCGCTGGTGGTGGCGGTCACCAAGATTGACAAACCGGATGCGAATAGCGAGCGGGTCAAGCAGGAGTTGGTCGCCGAGGGTGTTGTTCCGGAAGACTGGGGCGGCGACACAATGTTCGTCGAAGTTTCTTCAAAATCCGGGCAGGGCATCGATCAACTGCTGGAGGGTGTGCTGTTGCAGGCCGAAGTGCTGGAACTGAAAGCGCCGCGCGAAACACATGCCAAAGGCTTGGTAATCGAGGCGCGTTTGGATAAGGGCAAGGGCCCGGTTGCCACGGTGCTGGTGCAATCCGGCACGCTGCGGCGCGGTGATGCGATATTGGTTGGTTCGGTGTTCGGACGAGTGCGCGCCATGCTGGACGAAAGCGGCAAAACGGTTGGCGAGGCGGGCCCGTCTATCCCGGTCGAAATCCAGGGTTTGTCCGAAGTACCGGCCGCCGGTGAATCAATGCTGGTAATGGCGGACGAGAAACGCGCCCGCGAGATCGCGCTGTTCCGCCAGGGTAAATACCGTGGCGTGAAGCTGGCCAAGCAACAGGCCGCCAAACTGGAAAATATGTTCGAACAAATGGCGGAGGGTGAAGTGAGCACCTTGTCGCTGATTGTGAAATCCGATGTGCAGGGTTCTGCCGAAGCGATCGCGCAATCCTTGCAGAAACTTTCCACCAACGAAGTCAAGGTCAACCTGATCCACGGCGGCGTGGGGGCGATCACCGAATCGGACATTAATCTGGCGCTGGCTTCCAAGGCCATCGTGATCGGCTTCAACGTCCGGGCTGATGCGGCCGCACGCAAGCTTGCCGAATCTACCGGCGTGGATATCCGCTACTACACCATCATTTATGCGATGGTGGACGAGATCAAGGCCGCGCTGTCCGGTATGCTGGCTCCGGAGAAAAAGGAAGCCATCCTCGGTATGGTCGAAGTGCGTCAGGCCTTCACCGTCTCCAAGGTGGGCACGATTGCCGGTTGCTACGTGCTGGAAGGCATGGTCAAACGCGGCGCAAAGGTGCGCGTGCTGCGCAACGACGTGGTGATCCACGACGGCGAACTGGATTCGCTGAAGCGTTTCAAGGATGACGTGAAGGAAGTGAAGGCCAATTTCGAGTGCGGCCTGTCGTTGAAGGGGTACAACGACCTGGTGGTGGGCGACAAGCTGGAAGTGTATGAGATTGTCGAGGTTGCGCGCGCGCTGTTGTAATGGCAAATTTTGCAAGGACCGATCGCATCGCCCAACAAATCCAGCGTGAACTGGCCGAGCTGGTGCGTCTTGAACTTAGCGACCCGCGCGTGAAGTTGGTGACTATCACCGGTGTCGAAGTCGCCAACGACTATTCCCATGCCAAGATATTCTTTACCCGCCTAGATGGTAAACAAGCTGAAGCGCAGCAGGGCTTGGAGAGCGCCAGTGGTTTCTTGCGCAAGCAGTTGGCGCACAGCATCAAATTGCGCATCATGCCGCAACTGCATTTTGTCTATGACGCTTCGGTCGAACGCGGCAGCCACCTGTCGCAACTCATCGATCAAGCGGTCGCCAGCGACAAAATACACGCACCTTCACAGGCGGTAAATTCGGACGGCGACCCGCTCCTCCCCTGATAAAGGGAGGCTGGGAGGGGTTGGTGCTATGGCAAGAACTTATCGCTCGCTCGACGGTGTATTGCTATTCGATAAACCTTTGGAATTGAGTTCCAACGACGCGCTGCAAAAAGTCCGCCGCCTGTTCCAGGCGGAAAAGGCCGGGCATACCGGCACTCTGGACCCGCTTGCCACCGGCCTGCTGCCGATCTGTTTTGGTGAAGCCACCAAATTTTCCAATGCCTTGCTGGATGCCGATAAGACCTATCGCGCCTTGCTGCGCCTCGGTCAGACCACCACCACCGGCGATGCCGAAGGCGAGGTTACCGCCGAACATCCGGTCGAGGCAGAACACGCCGATGTCGAGGCCGTGTTGGCAAAATTTCGCGGTGAGATACAGCAATTACCGCCCATGCATAGCGCGCTCAAACACCAAGGCAAACCGCTCTACGAATATATCCGCAAAGGTGAAACGGTTGAGCGCGAACTGCGCAACATAGTGATACACGATCTGGTGTTGCATCGCTTCAGCGGCAACGAAATCGATCTTACCGTGCGTTGCAGCAAAGGAACGTATGTACGCACGCTGGCCGAAGACATCGGTGCCGCACTCGGCTGTGGCGCGTATTTGATCGGCCTGCGCCGTACTGCAATCGCTCATTTCGACCTTCGGGGCGGCTACACGCTGCAACAACTTGAAGCCATGACCGTTGAGGAACGGGATGCTTGCTTGCTGCCGCCGGAGAGCCTGATGCCTGATATGCCCGGACTGCAACTGGATGCCGTGCAAATCAAACGCCTCGCTCAAGGGCAACGGCTGGCGCTGGATACCGGCCTGCCGGATGGTAAGGTCAGGCTACGCGGCCCCCAGGGGTTCATCGGGGTAGGGCTGCTGCAAGGCCGCCGCCTCGCGCCGGACAGGCTGTTGTCCAGTGTGGCAAAACAGGCTGCCAAGGCTGAATTACCGTAAATTTCAGATGGGTCTCTTACTTACTCATAAGTCAGAAATAAAGTCTACAATTCTGGAACTAAATGCCATCGCAC
>CAZMWC010000127.1:0-6719 GCA_964569805.1 uncultured Gallionella sp. | reverse complement strand
CCTTACATCGTGGCTTACCGGGAGCAGAGTAATGAAGTGTATATCCTCGCCGTAGTTCACACATCGCGCCGATGGCCGGAGCAATTATCGAAAGTGCGAGAGTGACGTTGCGCCAGCCTGTTGCGAGTGACACCAGTGCGGCGCGAACCGAATTACTGGGCTCACCGAGCTGCTAATACCGAAGGAGATGGGAAATGAACGGCTTCCTGAATTGTAAAAAGCGGCCTGCCCCCTATTACGCCAAAAATAAATCGAGTCTGACCCCATTGATTCCCGGTTTCGCGTGCTTGAAAAAACTGGGGTCTGTCCCCGGTTTTGTCTTCGGTTTCGCGAAAAATTCCATCGCCTGGCTTGCCATTATTTCGTTGGCGTGGATGTTTGCGACGGCCATCTCCATTGCGCCCGCCTATGCATTTCCGGTGAACCAATGCCCCGCAGACCGCTTTGGCGATGATCTGAATTGTACCGCCAACGATGTTTCTATTACCGGTATGCGTGTCGTGGGCGATACCACCTCTTGTGTGGGAGGACAATACATCACCCTTGATCTGGAAATGACGGTCAATTTTGCCGTGCCGGATCGATGGGATATCGGCGTATTCATCTCCAACGATGGCAAGGGTCCGCAAACGAGAGCCGCTAATGGCGGTGCGGCGACCTGTTCGGTATCGGTGTTGCCGACATCAAGCCCGTTCCTTAATCTGGACGGGCCGACCGATACTTGCGGTGATGGCAATGGCACCATCGGCAGCGGTACCGGCAGCGGCATTCACTATATGCCGAATGTGACCGTACCCTGTCAGTCGCTGCCGGGTGCCAGTGGCAAGCTCTACATTCCTTTTGTGGTGAGTTGGGACAACCAGTCAACACCGCCAGGTAGTGTTTGCACCAGCAACGCCGACCCGGTCCCCAACACCAAGTCCAAGTGTAATTCGCCGACGATTCTTCAGGGTTCGATCTCCGTCGCGGTATTGCCCAATATCACCAAGACCGATGGCGAGGATTTTGTCTTCTCCGGCGACAGCACCAGCTATGCGGTCGTCATTACGAATACCACCGGCGCATCGCTCAGCAATGTGGTGTTCACCGATCCGGCGGTATCGGGTATCACCGTTAATTCCTTGAGCTGCTCGGCTGCCGGCGGGACTTCATGCCCGGCAAGCTATCCCATCTCGGCGATGCAAGGCAGTGGCATCACCCTGAATGCCATGCCGGCCGATAGCAGCGTGACCTTCAACGTGGGTGCCACCCTGACGGGTACGCCGGGGGATACACGCACCAATACGGCGACCGTGACCGTCGGCAGCCAGAGCAATTCCGCGTCCGATACCAATACCATCATCGATGCCATCGCCCTGCTGCCCCAGACTCAGGCAAAAACCGGCGACAAAGGCTCGACCGTCAGCTATACCTATACCGTCTATAACTTTGGCCTGACGACCGATACGGTCAGCCTGTCGGCGCTGTCGAGTTCCGGCTGGACGGTCATTTTGAGTTCATCCTCCGTTTCCGTCCCTGCTGGTGGTTCGACCGATGTGACGGTCTCGGTCACGATCCCCAACGGAGCTTCGATCGGTGCAGTTGATACTGTGACCATTACTGCCACATCAGGTAACTACCCCGCCAAGACTGCGATTGCAACAGCGGTGACGACGGTGACATCGGTGCTGACGCTCACGCCGAGCAATACCGGTTCGGGTGGGGCAGGGTCTTCGGTTTATTATCTCCATACGGTGCAAAATAATGCCAGCACCAGCAAGGGAGTGTCACTGACCCCGGTGTTGACAGGCTCATGCGCTGGATGGACGACGGGGTTTTACGAAGCCGACAAAACGACGGCCTTTTCTTCGCCGGTTACCCTGACGGCCAATGGTGGCGCTAAAAATTTCTACCTGAAAGTTAATATCCCTTCCGGCGCAGCCTCGGGTGAAATTTGCACCGCAACCCTCAGCGCCGCGTACACATCGGGGGCAGCGAGCACCGTCTCGGTCACCGATGTCACGACGGTAAAGAATCTTGTGCTGTACAGCGATTCTGGCTATATCAACGAGAGCTATACCTACCCGGTCGGGGTGAATGTTTATGCGAAGGGGTATGGCACGTCTTCCACAACGAGCTACGAATATCGCTGGTTCGACCCGAGCGGCACTGAGATGTGCAGCCCGCGACAGCAAAGCACGACAGGCACCACTTTTCCGGATGCCTGTGAAATCCCCTTGTCCGGCCCGCTAGGCACCTGGGCAGTGCAGATATGGAACAAGACGACGAATACCCTGTTTGTTCAGAGCAACTTCTATGTCGGCCCGGATCATGTGCAAGCCAGTTATAGCGGAGCCGATCCTAGTGTTGGGGGTTTTGCGGTCGTCGATCTGGCCTTGCATGACTATGCCAATCATGTAGTGCCCTTCGATGGCTCGGGCAATCTGGTCAAAGGGGGGCCGACCGACCCGAAGGACCCCTTGTTTATCACGGTGACTGTCAGCGGGTCGGCGCAAATCCTGTCGACGACATTGAGCAATGCGACGATTCTGGGGCAAACGGTCACTGGGCGTTTGAGTACAACGACCGGAACGGCCACACTGACGGTTGGCAATGCATTCGCTGAAACGGTGACGGTGACTCCCGATACCTACAACTCCGCTTTGTATGGATCGAAAGCCACGCCGGATCGCGATGAGCCGGCGAGCGTGACTTTTATCAGCCCCCCTCTCGATCACATCCGTATCGAGCATACGGGAACGGGTGTTACCTGCCTGGCCTCGACGGTAACGGTCAAGGCCTGCGCCGATGCGGCATGTTCCACGCTGTCGCCAACTAGCGCCACTGTTACGCTCTCGCCAGCCGGTGGCTGGGCCACCAACCCGATCACCTTCACCGGCAGCACCACGGTAGACCTTTCCATCACCACGCCACAGACTGTGACACTCGGCACGAGTGCGGTCACCCCTTCGCCGTCGGGCACCAGCCCGCAATGCTACGTCGGTGCCACTCCAGACTGCAGCCTGGTGTTCGCAGATACGGGCTTCATCTTCTCTACTGCTGCCGGCGGCGCTGTGGCGACCATCCCCAGTCAGGTGGCTGGCGTGTCCGATGCCACTTACTACCTGCGCGCGGTCAAGACCAATACCACGACCAAGGCCTGCGAGTCGGCATTAAATCCGGGGACGAGTTCAGTCAACTTCGCCTATGAGTGCAACGATCCGACCGCTTGCTATGACGCTAATCTGATGAGCGTGAACGGCGGATCGGCGACCACTATCGCGCGCAACAACAACGGCAGCGTGTCGAGTTACACATCGGTCAGCATGACCTTCGACGCCAACGGCAACGCGCCCTTTACCTTCATCTACAGCGATGTGGGGCAGGTGACGCTGCATGCCGCCAAGCCGGCGGGCGGATCGCTGCTGTCCGCGCTGACCGGCCAGTCGAATGCCTTTGTGGTCAAGCCGTATGATTTCGAGGTTATTCCCTGCAATGCCTTGGTGGGTGGTGTTTGCGCCGCTGCACCCCCTGATCCGGGTATAGCCGGTGGCGGTGCAGTGTTCGTTAAGGCGGGAGCGGCATTCAATGCGACGGTGACCGCGCGTGCCTTCGGCGGCGCGGCCACACCCAGCTTCGGTGCGGGTTCGAATAACGGCACGGAAACCGTGAACCTGACCCGCACCCGTGTTGCGCCAGTCGGCGCTGGAGCGGTAGACGGCGCACTGGTCGGAACGGGTGCGACCATTCCGCTGTATCGCAGCAGCTTCAGCAACGGCATTGCTACGGTGAGCGACCTGAACTGGAGCGAGGTGGGTGTCATCACGCTGACCGCCACCAACAGCGCTTTCCTAGGCAATGCGCTGACGACGACAGGCACGACCGGCAATATCGGGCGCTTCTACCCGGATCATTTCGATACCGAGCTGGTGCTGACATCCGGCTTGCCGATGCCCTGTCCGACCGGGCTAACCTGCCCGACGCTGTACAACGGCTTCGTCTATTCCGGGCAGACATTCACCGCGCGCGTGACGGCCAGAAATCTGGCGGGTGGTGCCACGCAGAATTATGACGGGACGTTGGGTTATGCCAGGGCGACAACCCTGACCGCATGGGATGCGCTGGGCAGTACCGCCACGCAGAACCCGCCCGCGCTAACACCCGGGTCATTACTGGCCAACACTGCCATCGCCGCTGCCGGTTTCAGTGCGGGTGACACCGCGACTTTAGGCGTGGATGCCGTCACGCCGGTCTATACGCTGACCGCCGTGACCACTGCGCCGACCGACATCTATCTGCGCGCGCTCGACACCGACAACGTGTCGTCGCGCCGCGCAGCGGCTCCCGGGGCTTCGGTCGAAGGCGGCGTGAAAGTGGCGAGCGGGCGCGTCAAGATCGGCAACGCGCACGGTTCAGAATTGCTGCCGCTGCCGATGACCGCGACGGTGCAGTATTACAACGGCACCAACTGGGTCACCAGTACGACGGATAGCGTGACCAGCCTGACGCTGGCTGCCGGTAACTACCAGCGCAAGACCGGCGGCGCATGGACCGTGACACCGCCATCGGGCAGTGCGGTATCGGCGGGCGTGCTGAACTACACGCTGTCCAGCGGCGGCGGAACCGGCAGCGTGGACATCACAGCGACCACACCGGCTTGGTTGTTGCCCGGAACCACCGGGCGCGCCACCTTCGGCGTGTACAAGGGCAACAACGAGTTCATTTACCTGCGCGAGAATTATTGAGGTGCTTGCGTTTGACATCAATTGCATTATGCAATAGCCTTAACACATGAGAGTTATCACCAATCGCCGTTTGCTGGAGTTTTCCGTAATCCATCATGACGCCGGTGGACCCATGCAAGCATGGCGCAAGACAATGGAGGGTGCCGATTTCGGGAGTTTTGCGGAATTGCGGGGAGTGTTTCGTTCTGTGGATAAGGTTGGAGACTTGTATGTATTCAATATTGCAGGAAACAAATATCGCCTGATTGCGTTTCTGCATTTTGATCGGCAGCTTTGCTACATCAAACAGGTTTTGACTCATGCCGAATACGACAAAGGAGCTTGGAAGAAATGAACCTTAACGATCTGCAAAACGTATGGCAGGAATTTAACAGCGCCACGCACATTTCACCTATCCGCGATGAAAAACACTACACCGAGATGGTGAGCCTGGCTGACTCATTGACCGGTGCCATCGGCAGTGCAAAGAAACACCCGTTGCTGGATTTGTTTGATCTGGTTTCGGAGTTGATCCGCTCTTATGATGCTGAGTTCTATGTTGTGCCGGATGCGCCTCCGCGTGAGGTGTTGCGTTTTCTGATGGAGCAGCACGGGTTGACGCAATCGGATTTGCCGGAAGTGGGAAATCAAAGCGTGATATCCATGTTGTTATCCGGCACGCGTCAATTGAACGTGCGCCAAATTCAAGCATTGGCCACCCGTTTTCATGTGCCGCCTGCGGTGTTCATAGAAAAACCGGGAACGGTGCATTAAGGAAACGCAGATTTATTCGGTCATGTAGCACCCATCCTACATATCTGCGGTAGATGCGGCGGAACAGGTGAACGAATTGGATTTGCCCGGCTTCCGGCTGCATCGGTTGAAGGGTGACAAGCGTAACCTATGGAGCGTGAGGGTGTCGGCCAACTGGCGAATCACGTTCGAGTTTGAAAATGGCGATGCACACATTCTGGACTTGGAGGATTACCACTGATGGATACTTTGCGAAACAAAAAACGCGCACCCACTCACCCCGGCGCATTGCTGCGTGAAGTGGTGCTGGTTGAGCTTGGGATCACCCAAGGTGAGTTTGCCGACAGGCTTGGCGTATCGCGCCGCACCGTGTCCGAGATACTGCACGAACGTCGTCCGGTTACACCGGACATGGCGATTCGCTTGGGCAAGCTGTTGGGTAATGGCGCGGGGTTGTGGTTGCGGATGCAACAGGCGGTGGATGTGTGGACACTGGAGCAGCAAGGCGATTACGCGAACATTCAGCAACTCAAGGCTGCATAGAAAACCACTATTTTGAGGGGGTCGGCCAACGTTTTTGGCATACTTGCCGAACTCGCGTAAGGCGTAGGGCGGCAATAAGCGTAGCGCATTGCGCCCTACGAAAGATGCTTGCCCAACTCAACCCAAGAAACGCAGTTGATGATGAATATTTTTTCATTCATGGTATTGCATTGCTTCTGTAGGTGCGAATTTATTCGCACATAAGCGTTTGTTCGTGCGAATGAATTCGCACCTGCACACACCTCAACTGCGTTTTTCAGGATCAAGCGTCAAACGCATTCTTGAGCCATTGCATCTGCACCCCTTGAACATCATCCATCAGCACAACATCGAAACGGCACGGCGGGGTGTTTGCCAGCGTGGCGAGATATTGTTGTGCGGTGCGGATGATGCGCTGCTGTTTGCGGGTGTCGATGCTGGCTGCCGCGCCGCCGAAACCCGCGTTGCGCCGCAGGCGCACTTCGATGAACACCAGCGACACGCCGTCCTGCATGATCAGATCGATCTCGCCAAAATGACCGCGATAGTTTTGTGCGATCAGCTTCAAACCCTGCTGCCGCAAATATTGCGCCGCCCATTGCTCGGCCTGTGCACCGGCATTGTTCATTCCAGAAACCACGGTTGGTGATGAATGCCGGATTTATCCAGAGCGTTGCGTGGTTTTTGTAGGTGCGAATTCATTCGCACAATCGGCGCGTTATGTGCGAATGAATTCGCACC
>CAZMWC010000126.1:0-6726 GCA_964569805.1 uncultured Gallionella sp. | reverse complement strand
TTCAACCTCTATGATCGCAAGGCCAAAATCCTGTTTTCCGGCGATGTTGGCGCAGCCTTGCTGCCATCGGAAGAGAGTGGCCTGTTCGTGGAGAATTTCGACCGCCATATCCGCCATGCCCAGGGTTTTCACCGCCGCTGGATGGGCTCGAACGCGGCCAAATTGAACTGGTGCGAGCGCGTCAGCCGCCTCGACATCGACATGCTCTGCCCGCAGCATGGCGCAATCTACCGGGGCGAGGACGTGAAGCGCTTCATCGACTGGTTCGCCGCCCTGGATGTGGGCTCCGGTATCAAGGAATGACAATGGCCACTATCAACGACCAGGAGTTCGGCCAGTTTCAGAAGCTGATTTACCAGCTTGCCGGCATTAGTCTGTCGTCGGCGAAAAAAGTGCTGGTGAGCGGGCGGCTGGCAAAGCGCCTGATCCATTATCACCTCGACAACTATGGCGATTATTTCAATCTGCTCACCACCGGCCACAACGCGGAAGAGTTGCAGGTGGCGGTGGATTTGCTCACCACCAACGAGACCTATTTTTTCCGCGAACCCAAGCATTTCGATTTCCTGCGCACCCAGATTCTGGACAAACACAAACCCGGCAACCCTTTCAGAGTATGGAGCGCGGCCTGCTCCAGCGGCGAGGAACCCTACAGCATCGCCATGGTGCTCGCCGACCACCTCGGCGACGGCCAGTGGGAAGTGGTGGCTTCAGATATCTGCACGCGGGTGCTGGACAAGGCGCGTACCGGCCACTATCCGATGGATCGCATCGACGGCGTTTCCCGCGAGCATCTGTCGCGCTATTGCCTGAAAGGGGTGGGCGCGCAGGAAAACACCCTGCTGGTGGATCAAAAACTGCGCAGCCGGGTGAACTTCATGCAGGTCAATCTGAACCAGTCATTGCCTGTGCTGGGCGAATTCGATGTCATTTTTCTGCGCAATGTGATGATTTATTTCAATCAGGAAACCAAGCGCCAGATAGTGCAGCGCATATTGCCCCTGCTCAAGCGCGGCGGCCATTTCCTGATCAGCCATTCGGAGAGCCTGAACGGGGTGGCCAATATCGATGTGCTGCACCCGCTGGCCCCAGCCATTTATCGCAAACCTTGAGACTAGCCATGTTTTTGGAATTAGCCATGTCGCAGACCCAGATCGCCGAACCAGTCGAAATCCACCTCCTGCCGGGGGATTTCTATTTCGGCGGCAAAAATACCCGCATCCACACCGTGCTGGGGTCATGCGTCTCGATCGCGCTGTGGCACCCGGTGTTGTATATCGGCGGCATGTGCCATTCCATGCTGCCGAGCCGGGGCAAGCCGGGCAGCCATGACCTCGATGGGCGTTATGCCGACGAGGCGGTTGAGCTGCTGCTGCGCGAAATCGACAAATGCCATACCCATCCCGCTGAATATCAGGTCAAACTGGTCGGCGGCGGCAATATGTTCAGGCAATCCATTCCGGCAAGAGCTTTTAATGTCGCCGGAAGCAATGTCGGGGCAGCGCGGGCGCTGCTGGAGGCCAGCGGCTTCAACATTCATGCCGAGCATGTGGGCGGTAGCGGCCACCGTAGCGTCATTTTTGATTTGTGTGATGGCAGCGTATCGGTCAAACATGAAAAGATTCCGTTCTACTCTGACGACACCCATATGGGCGCGGCGCGCCACACTCCTGCCTGAAAGGTGTTTCAGTGAATAAAATTAAAGTACTGATCGTGGACGATTCCGCCGTGGTGCGCCAGGTGCTGCAGGCCATTCTCGAAACTGACCCGTCGATCAAGGTGATCGGCGCGGCATCCGATCCCATTTTTGCGCTGGACCGCATGAACCGCGAATGGCCGGATGTCATCGTGCTGGATGTCGAGATGCCGCGCATGGACGGCATCACCTTCCTGAAAAAGATCATGGCGGAGCACCCGACCCCGGTGGTGATCTGCTCGACCCTCACCGAACGCGGCGCAGCCACTACCGTTCAGGCAATGGAGGCCGGCGCGGTGACCATCGTCACCAAGCCGAAGATCGGCCTCAAGCAATTTCTTACCGAGTCGGCCGCCGAATTAATCAACGCGGTCAAGGAAGCCTCACAGGTCAACGTCAGCCGCCTCAAGCCGACGTTGGTGAGGACGGCTCCAGGGGTGGTATCCAAAGTGGAACCCAAGCTGACCGCCGATGCCATCATGCCCGCAGCCGGGGCGCACGCGATGGCTCAGACCACCGAGCGCATCGTCGCCATCGGCACCTCCACCGGCGGGACGCAGGCGCTCGAAGCCGTGCTCACCGCCTTGCCGCGCGTGTGCCCCGGCATTGTCGTCGTGCAGCACATGCCGGAAAAATTCACCGCTTCCTTTGCCGCACGCCTCAACAGTTTGTGTGAAATTGAGGTCAGGGAAGCGCAGAACAATGACCGGGTGATTCCAGGGCTGGCACTGATCGCGCCGGGCGGCAAGCACATGCTGCTAAAGCGCAGCGGTGCCTACTACCATGTTGAAGTGGTGGACGGGCCAGTGGTCAACCGCCACCGCCCTTCGGTGGATGTGCTGTTTCGCTCGGTGGCGAAATTCGCCGGCAAGAATGCCACCGGCATCATCATGACCGGCATGGGCGACGATGGCGCAAGAGGGATGAAAGAGATGCACGACGCGGGCGCCCCGACTGTCGCTCAAGACGAGGAAACATGCGTGGTGTTCGGTATGCCCAAGGAGGCGATCAAACTGGGCGGGGTGAACCGGGTGATGGGGTTGCAAGATATTCCCATGGCGATATTGACTGGGTAACGCTCTGTAGGAGGCCCGCCCTCGGGCCGATCGAAGGGTATCGCGGCGAGGGCGCCGCTCCCACAGGGCGCCGATTCTGTAGGAGGCCCGGCCCCGGGCCGATCGGGGCGCAGCAAAAACGAAAAAGGGAGACGATGAAGCCGCATGCGAAGGATTTGCGCAAGGGGCGTGTTTCAGAGACGGGGCGAATCTATCTTATTACTGCCGTGACGCTGGGCAGGAAGCCGGTTTTTTCTGATTTCCACGCGGCGCGCAATTTGATCCATGTCCTCCGTGCAGAGCATGAAACAGGTTGCGCGAAGACGCTGGCTTTTGTGGTGATGCCGGATCATTGGCATTGGTTGATGGAGTTGGGGGCGGGCGTTAGCCTGTCCCGTGTCGTCGGGAGGATAAAATCCGTGGCTTCGCACCGGCTGGGCGGCGGCATCTGGCAACCGGGGTTTCACGACCACGCTTTGCGTAAGGATGAGGATTTGGCGGCCACGGCACGCTATGTGGTAGCCAATCCATTGAGAAAGGGGCTGGTGTCAAATATTGGCGACTATCCCCATTGGGATGCAATCTGGTTGTTGTAGGAGGCCCGCCCTCGGGCCGATCGAAGGGTATCGCGGCGAGGGCGCCGCTCCTACAGGATCATTATTTTTTTGAGGACTGATCATGCACCGCCTGCTGGAGCAGCAAACCAAACGATTCTTGCGCAACAATGCGCCACTCCCTCCGGGGTGGGACATGTTTCTGGCGGCGGTGGAGGATGCTTATTCCGGTGCCGACACCGGTCGGCAGGGGCTTGAACGCTCACTGGAGCTGATGTCGAAAGAGTTGTCCGGGTTGCGTGCCGATTTGGCGGAACGGCAGCTTGCCGAGGCGCAGCTGGAGCATTTGTTGTCACTGCTCGGTGCCATTCTGGAATCCACCACCGACGGTATGCTGGCGCTCAACCGAGACGGCAGAATTGTGCGTTTCAACCAGCGTTTCGTGGAAATGTGGAGCATTCCCGACGAAATCATGGCGTTCTGGGAGCACCATAAAGTGATGGAGCATGTATTGGGACAGCTGGAGTATCCCGGCATACTGCGGGAAAAAATAGCGTATTTGCAGCGTCATCCCGAGCTGGAAAGCAGTGATATTCTGGAATGCTTGGACGGCAGGATCATCGAGCGTTATTCGCTCCCGCAGCCTCTCGGCGTGGACAGTTTGGGAAGGATATTGAGTTTCCGCGACATCACCGAGCGCAAGCGCGCCGAGAAGGCGTTACTCCGTGAGAAAGAGGAACAGCAGGCGCTCATCAGGAAACTGGAAACCGCGCATAACCAATTGCTGCAATCGGAAAAAATGGCTTCCATCGGCCAGTTGGCGGCGGGCGTGGCGCACGAGATTAACAACCCCATCGGTTACGTCAATTCCAATCTTGGCAGCCTGGGGCAATACGTGGAAAAATTGATCGGGGTAATTGAAGCTTACGAGCGCGCCGAGCCCGACATGTCCGCTTCCCCGTTGCTGGATGAAATCCGTTCGCTGAAGCAGGAAGCGGATTGGGGTTATCTCAAGGGGGATGCCCGCGAACTGCTCAAGGAATCTGCCGAGGGGATAACGCGGGTGAAGCAAATCGTGCAGGATCTCAAGGACTTCTCCCATGTTGATCAGGCGGGATGGTTATGTGTCGATCTGCATCAGGGGATCGACAGCACCCTCAATATTGTTCACAGCGAAATCAAGTACAACGCGGAGGTCATCAAGGAATACGGCGTTATCCCGCCGGTGGAATGCATGGCATCCCAGCTCAACCAGGTATTCATGAATATGCTGGTCAATGCCTCCCATGCCATCGGTGAGGATAACCACGGAAAAATTACCATTCGCACCGGGGCGGAGAATGATATGGCTTGGGTCGAATTTTCCGATACCGGAAAAGGCATTGCACCGGAAAATCTGAACCGTATTTTTGATCCCTTCTTCACCACCAAACCAGTGGGCAAAGGGACAGGTTTGGGTTTGTCGCTGTCTTTTGGCATCATCGAGAAACACCATGGGCGCATCGAAGTGAAAAGCGAAGCCGGTAATGGTGCCACCTTCCGGGTGTGGCTGCCGGTCAAGCAGGGTGGATGCGCCTCGGCGAAGACCGTTGATCTGGCATAGGATGCCTTCCAGCGCGACTTAAAAATCGCACTGCATTCCTGAATCCGCCAGTTGCGTTAGAGCGAGAGAATATAGAAAGGGCAAGGGATCAATGTTAATCGCCTGGAATATCCCGCTGGTATTGTTATCCGTGCTGGCCGCGATGGTCGGCTCGTTCACAGCGCTCGAGCATGCGCAGCGGATGCGCGCGAACAGTGGCCGTTCGGCATGGATATGGATGATTGCCGGCGGCATCACACTGGGTCTGGCGATCTGGTCCATGCACTTCATCGGCATGTTGGCCTTTCATTTGCCCATTCCTCTCGGCTATGACCTGCCATTGACCCTGCTCTCGGTTTTGCCCGCGATTGCCGCAGCCTTGCTCGGTTTTTACGTGCTGCGCGAACCGGACATCAGTACCGTGCGCATTATCGTGAGCGGCTTGTTGATGGGCGCAGGCATCAGCATCATGCACTACACCGGCATGGCAGCGCTCAAAATGTCCCCACCGATCAGCTACGACCCGCTGATATTTGTCTTGTCCGTGGCCATCGCCGTCATCGCTTCATGGGGTGCGTTGCTGATGATGTACCAGGGTGAGCGCGTCAAGCTGCCGCCGCTGCTTCGTTTTATGCTGGGCGGCATCATCATGGGCCTGGCGATTTCCGGTATGCACTACACTGCCATGCTGGGGACAAACATCGCTGCCGGTAGCATGTGTCTGGTTGGCGCAACGGAGATCGCCCCGGCTATGCTCGCCTTGCTGGTATCGCTGACTTCATTGTTCTGGTTTGGCGGCGGCATCCTCGCCGCGTTGTTTGATCAGCGCATGGCGCGGCAGAACGCGCAGGCCTTGGCGCAACTCGAACAAACGCACAGGCAGGTATTGAAGGAGTTGGAGTATCAAAAATATGCGCTGGACCAGCACTCGATTGTGTGCACTACCGATGTGCGCGGCGTGATCACCTATGTCAACGATAAATTCTGCGCCATCAGCCAGTATTCATGCGATGAAGTGATTGGGCAGAATCATCGTTTGATCAACTCCGGCATGCACCCGAGAGAATTTTTTCGCGACATGTATCGCACCATTGCTGCGGGGAAGGTGTGGCAAGGGGAAATATGCAATCGCGCCAAGGATGGCACGCTGTTTTGGGTGGAAGGCACCATCGTGCCGTTTCTGGGCGGCAACGGCAAACCCTTCCAATACATTGCGATACGCACCGACATCACCGCGCGCAAGAAAGCAACAGAGCAATTGCGTGTTGCAGCGGCAACCTTTGAAACCCAAGAAGCCATCCTGATCACGGACGCGAACTCACGCATCATCCGGGTCAACCGCGCCTTCAGCGAGATCACCGGCTATGCAGCGGCAGAGGTGATCGGCCAGAACCCGCGCATCCTGAGCGCGGGTCGGCACGACAAGGCGTTCTACGATGAGATGTGGCGGCAGATACTGGAAAACGGTTCGTGGAGCGGCGAGGTGTGGGATCGGCGCAAGAGCGGCGAGGTGTACCCGAAATGGCTGACCATCACCGCCATAAAAAATGAGCGCGCTGAAACGACCGGGTACGTCGCCATATTCAGCGACATCTCCGAGCGCAAAAAAGCCGAGGAAGATATTCTCCATCTGGCGTTCTACGACCCGCTGACCAAACTGCCCAACCGGCGTTTGTTGCTGGATCGCTTCCGGCTGGCGCAGTCGGTGTCGGCACGCAGCCGGTCTTTCGGCGCGATCCTGTTCCTCGATATGGATAACTTCAAACTGCTCAACGACACCATGGGGCACGATTGCGGCGACGAGATGCTGGTCGAAGTGGCGCAGCGCCTCCAGTCCTG
>CAZMWC010000125.1:4377-6734 GCA_964569805.1 uncultured Gallionella sp. | reverse complement strand
AAGTGATCCAGCACGCGCACGTCCACCAGTCCCAGCGCTTGTTTGAGCGCATCGGTCAGCAGGCGGTCGGACTGGCTCGGTTCGGCGACGCCGGAGGGGTGGTTGTGGGCGAAGATCACGGCGGCGGCGTTGAGCGCTAGGGCGCGTTTGACCACTTCGCGCGGATAGACGCTGGTCTGGCTGAGGGTGCCGTGGAACAGTTCTTCCGAGGCGATCACGCGATGCTGGGTGTCGAGGAACAGCGTCAGAAACACTTCCTGCTGCCGCCCGCCGAGCAATAGTTGCAGGTAGTCGCGCACCGCGCGCGGCGAGTTGAGCGCATCGCCGCGCTGTAGCTCTTCTTTCAGCGCACGCCGCGACATTTCCAGCACCGCTTGCAGTTGCACGAATTTCGCCTGACCCATGCCGTGCATCTCGCAGAACTCCGCTTCGCCGGCGGCGAACAGTTGCGTCAGGCTGCCGAACCGGGTGATCAGGTCGCGTGCCAGATCCACCGCGCTTTTGCCTACCACGCCGGTGCGCAAAAAGATCGCCAGCAGTTCGGCATCGGACAGCGCCTCCGCGCCTTTTTGCAACAACTTCTCGCGTGGCCGCTCGAATTCAGGCCAGTCCGTGATTGCCATAACCCCCTCACTTTCTTGTAAGATGCGCAGCATTATGGAACAAGGCAATCCAAAACGCATCCTGCTCGGTATCACTGGCGGCATCGCAGCCTATAAGGCGGCGGAATTGCTGCGCCTGCTGATGAAGCAGGGGATGGAGGTGCAGGTCGCGATGACTGAAGCGGCTGAACACTTTATTACGCCCACTACGATGCAGGGGCTTTCCGGTAAACCGGTGCTCACTTCGCAATGGAGTGAAGCCGGCAACGGCATGGCGCACATCAATTTGAGCCGCGCTGCCGATGCCATCGTAATCGCGCCCGCGAGTGCCGATTTCATTGCCAAGCTGGCTAATGGCCTAGCGAACGATTTGCTGTCCACGTTGTGTCTGGCGCGCAATTGCCCGTTGATTATCGCTCCGGCGATGAACCGCGAGATGTGGCAGAACGCGGCGACGCAACGCAACATCGCGCAACTGCTTGCCGATGGCGTGCAGGTACTGGGGCCTGACTGCGGCGTGCAAGCCTGTGGCGAGGAAGGCATGGGGCGGATGCTGGAGGCGGAACAATTGGCGCGGGATGTTGCGGCATTCTGCCAGCCTAAACTTTTGTCCGGAAAAAAAATCCTGATCACCGCAGGCCCTACTTACGAGGCGATTGATGCGGTGCGCGGCATCACTAACCGCAGTTCCGGCAAGATGGGCTATGCCATCGCACAAGCCGCGCTGGAGCAGGGTGCGGAGGTGGTATTGATTTCCGGCCCAGCTGCGCTCACCAAACCGGGTGGCGCACAAAGCGTGGATGTGGTGAGCGCCGCAGAGATGTTCGAGGCGGTGCAACGGCATGCCGGAAATTGTGATATTTTCATCGCCGTGGCTGCGGTGGCGGATTACCGTGTGGCGCAACCGAGCGAACAGAAAATAAAAAAGAGCGCGAACAATCTTACGCTTGAACTTGTACCTAACCCGGACATTCTGGCGCATGTCGCCAGCCTGTCGAATCCGCCGTTCTGCGTGGGCTTTGCCGCCGAGAGCGAAAATCTTGCGGAATACGCCGAACAGAAACGCCGCGCCAAGAAGTTGCCGCTGCTGGTCGGCAATCTCGCGCAGCAGGCCATCGGCAGCGATGAAAATGAGTTAATTCTGTTCGATGACAGCGGCAGCCATGCACTGCCACGCGCCAGCAAACTTACGCTGGCAAGGCAATTGCTGCAGCACATCGCACAATGTTATGAGGGAGCAAACAAATGAAACATACTGCACCAACAGAACACATCCCTGTGGATGTCAAGATTCTCGACCCGCGTTTGCATGAAAATGTGCCCGGCTATGCGACTGTCGGTTCTGCGGGCATCGATCTGCGTGCCTGCATCGATCACAACATGGTGATCCAGCCCAAGCAGTGCGAACTCATCTCCAGCGGCATCGCCATTCACCTCGGTAATCCGGGTTATGCCGCGATGATCTTGCCGCGTTCCGGGCTGGGGCATAAGCACGGTATCGTGCTGGGCAACCTGGTCGGATTGATCGACTCGGATTATCAGGGGCAAATTTTTGTTTCACTGTGGAACCGCAGCCAGATACCCTTTACGCTGATGCCGATGGAGCGCATGGCACAACTGGTGATCGTGCCGGTGATGCGGGCAAAATTCAACATCGTGGAAGAATTTCCGTTGAGCGAGCGCGGCAGCGGCGGGTTTGGCAGTACCGGCAAGCATTGACAGGAAAGTGATGGGAACCTCTATAAATTCATTTTG
>CAZMWC010000125.1:0-4367 GCA_964569805.1 uncultured Gallionella sp. | reverse complement strand
ATTCGCTGCGCGGCTCCTTGCGCTTCATCTCGCAAAAGTGAATTTCTAGAGGTTCCCTGATGTCATCTGCCATCGTACTGTTCGCGCATGGCGCACGCGATCCGGAATGGGCTCAACCGTTCCATAAAATACGCGAGTATCTTCGCCAGAGCCTGCCCGATACCCCCATCGTGGTAGCCTTTCTCGATTGCATGCAGCCCACGCTGGAAAGTGCGATCTCGGAATTGGCGGCGCAGGGTGCGCAGCGCATCACATTGATACCGATGTTCCTGGCGCGCGGCGGACATCTGAAGGAAGACTTGCCGAAGCTGTTGAGCAAAATCCAGCAACAGCACACGGAGCTGGTTTTTCATATTTCTCCGGCTATCGGCGAGGTGGATGCGGTATTGAACAGGCTTGCGGATTGGGTTTGTGTGGAACACCAGACGCACGCGGCGGGGAAGGCGGTATAAGGCTTGGCAAGGGGAGCTTAACACCCTGTTAAGGTTGCCCAATGGCAAAGCAGGAAGGATGCTGCCGACACAGTAAAAAAACGGGCAGGATATGGAAATATGATCCCTTGTCCATCTGATGCAACCATGCAAATCAGGAGCCGCCACTTCTCCTGTCCCCATTTTTTCGCCTGCAGTCGATGGAAACCGGATAGAGGGGCGTTTGATTTTGCCTTCTGTCGGCAATTCTTTTTCGACGGTCGTCCACATATTGCTTGCGTTCATCGGCTTCGGCAGAGCCGTGATCCGAACCGGGGGTTTGCGGCGGGGAGCGCTGCAACATGCCGATATCGGCTCCGTGCGCGATGACGCGCTTTGCAAACCGGATGTTTCTCTCGATTGTTTCGAGGTAGAGGTTCTGCCCGCCAAAATGCTGCTCTGCGTAGCGATAGACACCATTCAGTGTTTCGTCCATACGCTTCTTTGCGCCCCGATAGAATCCCGGGGTCTTTGCTACCAGATCTTGCGGCGATGCAAAAACGACATGCTCTTTGCCTTCTTTGTCGCGCCCCGTTGCAATACCTCCCAAGACAAATTCGTTGTAAAGCCGGTCGTGGCATTTTTCGAGATAGCAGCGATCCGACATTTGCGCCAGCATATCCGCTGTCGCCACCAGATTGCCGATGAGTCGGTGCAGGGGAGAAGGCACAAGGATATGCTCGGGCGGTATTTCATAGCCGGTTAAATGAACCAGCTGTGCGCCTGTATCCGCCAATTTGCCCATGCCGATTCCCTGCAAATAATCTTTCAAGAACGCGGCGCTCCGTGAGACATGGGTCAGTGTGAACTCCGCACCTCGCCGGTCATCCTCAATGCCCCGCCTACGCAGGTAGCCGCTGTCGTGAAACAGCGCAATCGTGATGCCGAATAGGAACAGTTCCTCACCTAGTGGCATCCCCTCCTGTTGCGAACGCTCGTAGCCATCCATCAGACGTGCGGCGGCCAGCGTTACATCCAGAATATGTTGCAGATCGTGATAGCCGGTATCGCACACCGCGTAGTCAGGATGCTCGCCGCGATAAAGTCTGACGATGTCGCGCACCGCCTGCCGCAGGACTCCGGGATCGGCATCAGGATAGAGGCCGAGGAAGATATTCTCCAGCGCGTTGCCGACTGAAACAGGGTCAGTAACATCAACGGTGTTGGTTACATCGAATTTGTTTCGACGAAAATGCATGTCGTTATTCTGCATGGCGGCGGGTTGATACGATACTCAATGTGGGTCGAGGTTTTGCAATGCTATCGTGGTTTTAAGGAAAATACCTTCATTTTGTTGTGGCTACTTCAGTTTTTTCGAAATTCATTGCAGCTATGCCACGACTTGGCTGTAGTCCTTATCTCAATCCGTGCCGTTGTGGCATAATTACGCGCTCTTTCGGGGACGAAAACTGGTGGAAACAGCAATGAACGCAAGAACTTTATACGACAAACTCTGGGATTCTCACGTGGTGCGGCAGGATGCCGACGGCACCGCGCTGATTTACATCGACCGCCATCTGGTGCATGAAGTGACCAGCCCGCAGGCGTTCGAGGGGCTGAAGCTGGCGCACCGCAAGCCGTGGCGCAGCGCTTCGATGCTGGCGGTGCCGGATCACAACGTGCCGACCACCAATCGCGCGGCGGGCATCGCCGATCCGATCGCGCGTCTGCAGGTGGAGACGCTGGACAGCAATTGCGTCGAATTCGGCGTGACTGAATTCAAGATGAACGACATCCGTCAGGGCATCGTGCACGTGATCGGCCCGGAGCAGGGCGCGACCTTGCCGGGCATGACGGTGGTGTGCGGCGACTCGCATACCAGCACGCACGGCGCGTTTGCGGCGCTGGCGCACGGCATCGGTACTTCCGAGGTCGAGCATGTGATGGCGACGCAGTGTCTGATAGCGAAAAAATCCAAGGCGATGCTGGTGCAGGTGGAAGGCAGGCTCGGTGACGGCGTGACGGCTAAAGACATCGCGTTGGCAGTGATCGGCAAAATCGGCACTGCGGGTGGAACGGGCTATGCCATCGAGTTCGCGGGCAGCACGATCCGCGCGTTAAGCATGGAAGGCCGTATGACGTTGTGCAACATGGCGATTGAAGCGGGCGCGCGTGCCGGCATGATCGCAGCGGACAACACAACTATTGATTACCTCAAGGATCGCCCCTTCGCGCCGCAAGCCGATAAATGGGTCAAGGCTGTGGCTTACTGGCGCACACTGCACAGCGATGCCGACGCGCAATTTGATGCGATGGTGGAACTGGATGCCGCGCAGATCAAGCCGCAAGTGACCTGGGGTACCTCGCCGGAAATGGTGGTGGCGGTAGATGGGTGCGTACCTGATCCGGCAACGATGAGCGATGCGGTGAAGCGCGAGGGTACGGAGCGCGCATTGCAGTACATGGGTTTGGCGGCGAACACACCGATCACCGAGATCAATATTGACAAGGTTTTCATCGGTTCCTGCACCAACGGACGTATCGAGGACATGCGCGCTGCGGCGTTAGTGGTCAGGGGCAAGCATGTCGCAAAAAACATCAAGTTGGCGATGGTGGTACCCGGTTCCGGTTTGGTGAAGGCGCAAGCGGAACAGGAAGGGCTGGACAAGGTTTTTATCGCAGCGGGATTCGAGTGGCGCGATCCGGGTTGTTCGATGTGCCTGGCGATGAACGACGATCGCCTGTCGCCGGGAGAACGCTGTGCGGCGACTTCCAACCGCAACTTTGAGGGGCGGCAGGGGCAGGGCGGGCGCACTCATTTGGTGAGCCCGGAGATGGCGGCTGCTGCTGCGATTGCCGGGCATTTTGTTGATGTGAGCAAACTGTAAGGAGATGATGATGAAGGCAATCACTTTGTTGTTGGCAGTATTGGTTCTGGCCGGGTGTAACACCATGGAAGGGCTGGGCAAGGACATTCAGCATGGCGGCGAAAAACTGGAGAAGGCGGCCACCAAGTAATGCGTAAATTTACCTTGCTCGATGGTTTGGTCGCGCCGCTGGATCGTGCCAACGTCGATACCGACGCGATCATTCCAAAACAGTTCCTGAAGTCGATCAAGCGCTCCGGTTTCGGCCCGAACGCGTTCGACGAATGGCGATATCTCGACCACGGCGAGCCGGGCATGGATAACAGCCAGCGCCCGCCCAATCCGGATTTTGTGTTAAACCAGCCGCGCTATCAGGGCGCGCAGATATTGCTGGCACGCGAGAACTTCGGCTGCGGCTCATCGCGCGAACATGCGCCGTGGGCGCTGGAGGACTATGGTTTTCGCGTCATCATCGCACCGAGCTTTGCCGACATTTTTTTCAACAACTGCTTCAAGAACGGCCTGCTGCCGATCAGGCTGGATGCCGCTGTCGTGGATGCGCTGTTCAAGGCGGTGGAGGGCAATGCTGGCTACAAGCTCAAGATCGATTTGGAACAGCAGACCATCACTGCGCCCGACGGCACGGCGTACCAGTTTGAAGTGGATGCCTTCCGCAAGCATTGCCTGTTGAACGGCCTAGACGACATCGGCCTGACCTTGCAGCATGTGGACGAGATCAAGGCGTTCGAGGCGAAGCACCGCGCGGCGCAGCCGTGGCTGTATTGAACAGGTGAGTGGGAAGTAGGAAGTAGGAAGTGGGAAGTGGGAAGTAGGAACCCTACTCCCTACTGAGGCGCGTAGCGCCGATCCACTCACTACTTACCATTATTTAAGGAAATTGAAATGAAGATCGCAGTATTGCCCGGTGACGGCATCGGACCCGAGATCGTCGCACAAGCAGCCAAGGTGCTGGAAGCGTTGCGCAGCGACGGACTAAAGTTAGAGATGGAATACGCGCACATCGGCGGCGCGGGTTATGACGCGGCGGGCGATCCATTTCCGCCCGCAACCGAAAAGCTGGCGCTGGCAG
>CAZMWC010000124.1:0-6812 GCA_964569805.1 uncultured Gallionella sp. | reverse complement strand
ATGGATACAACACTTCGTTGCGCAACATGATCCAGTCGCTAACTTGGCTCAACAGACACCTTTATGAAAATTGAGGGTTTGCTCTTAAAAAATAACTGTCTGGCTTGTCCGGCTTAGGTTAATAGCCCGTTTGTGCGGTTTGCATAGCCAGTTCATTAGCCAGGCTGCAAATCTCCTCGACATCCGCCAGGTCAATGCCTAGTTCTGTCCATTCGTGCTCATCAATTTCATCGCCAGTGTGCTCGGCTATGCCAAAATCCGGCAAAATCTTTTCGGCCAGACTCACCAAGCGCACCAAAGGATTCTGTGCCGCGACTTCTTCGACATAGGGTGGGTGATGGTAGCCAATCACGCCAATCAGCTCTGACGGCAAATGCCAATGCTTCGCAAGCTGCGCGCCAATAAAACAGTGCGTGATACCCAAGGTTTCCAACTCGATTTCCAATATGGGCCGTTGGGGTTGCAGAACCAGTTGATGATGAAGTTCGTCACTCGCCGCCGCATCCAGGTGGTGCAGCGCCATAAAGCCGATGTCATGCAACAGCCCCGCCATGAAAATCTGATCTTCATTGGGGCGCATCGCCCTTGGCATGGATTGCGCAATGGTGCGCATCACCATGGCGATAGTCATACAGTGCATCCATAAATCCTGCGGGTTGAAATACTTCCCCGGTGCGAGCTTGGCCAAGTTTGACATTGAGGCGATGCCGATGGCGACCGACTTGACCCTGGTCAGGCCAAGCAACATGGCCGCATCTTCCACCGAATTTATTTTGCGTGTAACGCCCATCATGGGCGAGTTAGCCATGCCGATCAGCTTCGCGTAGATTTGCGGGTCTTGTCCGACCAGCTTGAGCAATTCCGCTTCGCCCTTGTCAGTATCCAGCGGCAGCGCCAGCAACTTCTGCGCTATGGCCGGCATGGCGGGCAGCGAATCCAGATTGTTAACGGCTCGCTTGAGTTTACTGCGGATATTTTCGTCAGTCATTGGATATTGAGCTTCCGTAAATCATGACACCATCAAATATGGGCATTAGACAATACAGGAATTGTAAGGATGCATCGTCGCGCATTATACATGCGGCGATTATTCAATACTTGGAGGCGGCTTGGCAAGTTTGCGCTGCAACGAGCGGCGGTGCATATTCAACGCGCGTGCCGTGGCCGAAATATTGTCATCGTGTTCGTGCAGCACACGCTGGATATGCTCCCATTCCAGATCTTCAATTTGCATGGGCTGTGCCTTAAGTGGCGCGTTTCCATCGGGCGCATGGCTGAAGGCAGCAACGATCTCGTCGGCGTTGGCCGGTTTGGCCAGATATTGTGTCGCACCCAGCTTGATGGCCTCGACCGCCGTGGCGATGCTGGCGTAACCGGTCAGAACCACGATGCGCGTATTGATGTCGAGATCGTGCAAAACTTTGACTAGCGTCAGTCCCGGCGCGCCACCCATTTTCAGGTCCACCACGGCAAATTCCGGCGGGTTCGCTTCGGCCAGCGGAATAGCTTGTTCCACGCTATGCGCCACGCTGACGCAGAAGCCGCGTTTTTCCAAGGCGGCGCCCAACACTTTGCAGAACGTAATATCGTCATCCACCAGCAACAACGATGCTTCTTCATGGCGTGGTGTCATCTCTTTGCTCCAATGGGCAATAGCAATTTTGTTGTCGCGCCGCCACCTTCGCGATTGAACAGCCGCACCGAGCCGCCCATGCGCTCGATGGTGGCATTGGCAAGAAACAGACCCAGCCCGCGCCCCTCGGTTTTGGTGGTAAAAAAAGCCGATCCGGCTTTGAGCTCCGCTTCCTCGCTCAAACCTTTGCCGTGATCCAGAATTTCCAGGGTAAAGTTGGCATCATCCCAATAGCTGCGTATTTCAATGGCCTGCGGGCTGGCATCTGCGGCGTTGTTGAGCAAATTCATCAGGGCTGCGCGCAAGGTATTATCCACACTGATGAGCGGTGCCGGTTGCATACCATTGCTGCAATATTGATAGGGTGCGGCCGGGCGCAATAACTGCCATTCATCCAGCACTTCTGCCATCAAATGATCCGCCGCCTGCGGCGAAACCGCCCCACTATCCTGCGCATTGGCCAAGATTTTATCCAGGATACGCTTGCAACCGCGCACCTGTTCGTTGAGGATATTCAACGCATCGCGCCATTCCTGCCGCATCCCGGTATCATGTTGCAGCTCTCCGATGACCACCGACATGGTCGACAGCGGCGTACCCAATTCGTGCGCCGCGCCAGCGGCCTGGGTGCCGAGCGCCACAATCCGTTCATTGCGCAAGATTTCTTCGCGCACACGCACCAGCATTTCATCGCGGTTACGCACTGCCTGCGCCATCTGCACCACAAAATAAGCCACCACCACCGCGCTGATAACAAAGCCCAGCCACATACCCATTACATGCGCATTAAACGCGCTGTCGCCATCATGCTGATGGTTATGCGGCAGCGGAATGTAATAAAACATCAATACGCTATAGCAAGCGGCAGTGATCACCGCCATACCCCAAGTGTAGCGGCTGGGGAGCGTGGCTGCGGCAATCACCAGCGGCAGCAGGAAAAGCGAGATAAAAGGGTTGGTCGAGCCGCCACCGTAGTAGAGAAGAATACTGAGCGCTAACACGTCCACGCACAACTGGACAAACAATTCCGGGTTAGGAACCGGCTTGTTGCTGCGCAACCGCAGCCAGGTAAACAGATTGACTGCGGCAAGCACGGCGATGGTCAACAACATCGGCTGCCAGTCCAGCTCCAGTTCCAGTATCTTCCAGACGGCCGCAAGTGTAGTGAGCTGTGCCACAACAGCCATGTTGCGCAATGCAACCAGACGGCGCAACTGGCTATGGCCGGGAAGAGAAGAAAGGATCGTGCTGTTCATGCCGTCATTGTAATCGGAGCAACCCACCTCCGGGATGTGACAAATTGTCGCACGGCAAAGCCGTGTGGCACTTTGCGGCGCAGGCTCATCATCCCGAGCAGTATGGGATGTGATGCCGGAACCACAAATTGTCGCACGGCAAAGCCGTGTGGCACTTTGCGGCGCAGGCTCACCATCTCGAGCAGTATGGGATGTGATGCCGGAACCACAAATTGTCGCACGGCAAAGCCGTATGGCACTTTGCGGCGCAGGTGCCTGCAGCCCCATAGGGTGTCAATGAGCGCAGCGAATTGCAACATGTGCATGAAGAACAATCAACCTAAAATCCTCAGTTGAGGGGTTGGTAGGTGCGAATTCATTCGCACGCTCAACAAGTTATGTGCGAATGAATTCGCACCTACAGAAGCGGCATAACCCGCTGAAATACCTGATAACTCTTCGCCAACAGAGGAATGTAGAATCAATAGGGCTCGGATATAATCCGCATCTCAAAATTTTTAGTCCAACAGAAAGCTCGTCATGTCCAATTTTAAAAAACTGTTTGGCTGTGCTGTTGCCTTGCTATTGAGCAGCAGTATTTACGCAGGCGATATTCAAATTGAAAACGCATGGGCGCGCGCCACGGCTCCCGGGCAGGATTCAGCAATGGTGGACTTGACCATTACCAGCAAACGGGCGGCAACATTGGTCAGCATCTCCAGCACCGCTTCCAAAACGGTAGAGCTACACAGCATGACGCATGAGAATGGCATGATGAAAATGCGCGAGGTAAAGACAATGGCTCTACCTGCCGGCAAGCCCATCAACTTCGGCGAACGCGGTTATCACTTGATGCTGATCAGATTGAATGCTCCGCTCAAGGCAGGTGGAAATGTACTTCTGACACTAGGCATCCAGGTGGATGGACAGGCTATGCTGAAGGTTGAAACCAAGGCCGTGGTACAGCCACTGACCGCAGCGATGCCACAGGGCAATGGCCATATGCAGCACCGCCATTAGAGGCTCCCAGTCTCTGCCCATCGGCGTGGTAATCACCGCCGTGAATGACCGTGGTCATGCATTCCATGGCCTGCATGACCAGCTGCTGCCAATACGTCGAATGTCGTGACGCTGCCGCCCGTTTCTTTCGCCAAGGCATCCGCAGCCGCTTTGCTGGCGAACGCCGGAAGATCGGCACCCATCGGCCCCTTTACTTTTGAACCTTGCACGTAAAAAGCCTGCTTCGCATCAATCCAATTCTTTTGTACGTAATCGGTCACGTATATCTTGGCGATGTCGGCAGCGGTGCGTTGTGCATCATACTTTTTTACATCCGTCAGAAAACGGAATAACTCCATCGGCGATTCCAACGCGGTCATGCTGCGATCTTTGAATATAACCTGTACCGCCCATGCGGGGTAACGTGCCGGATACATGCCGCACACCGGACAGCGTTGTTGCGTTGAGAGTTGCTGCGCCGGGTAATCATCGGCATAGGCCAGTACGCCACCGATAGCCGTCGCAAGCAGCATAGCCGACAAGACAACCCGCAAGAAATGGCCTCCAAATATTCTCATGGCAAAAATTTTCCCTTACTTTAAAGCGGTCAATCGAGGGCAGGGTTATGAATCAGCGCATCCAGTAACACGCGTACATTGCTCCAGGGCTCTGCACCGTGAATGGTCAACGGGTCATCCACAACTTGGCCCGCCATGTTATGAAAATGATTGGGTGATGTTTTTAAATGCGGGTGCAGCGGCGCGGTATCAATGCGCGATTCGGCCGCGCCCCACACCCAGCGCAATGAATACTCCACCGGATTGAAATAGCGGATCTCCGCCTCCACACCGTTGGTCAACGACAGCTGCAATGCGTCTTGCAGCATGACGACATCTTTGTTGAGATGTGCAGCAAAGTGTGTCTCGATTTGCTCCTTGAGCTGTAGGTGCAGCATCATTTCGCGCCCTCCTTCAGGTAATTTTTTATGTCCTCCCTGATGGAATCCCTGGTCTGGAAAAGAATATTGGCGCTCAAATAATGCTCGTAGGCCGGGTGTTCAGCCGCCTGTCCTGCGGCAATCTTCTCTAATAACGCCTGCTCATCTTTTACCGAATATTGTGTCAGCAGAGTATTACGATTTTCACGTAGTTCGTATATCAGGCGCGTGAGGCTTTGAACCTGTTCGGCCTCTTCCGCAGTCATATTGTCAAAAAATTTGCTCATCGTTTTTCCTTGATTTTATTGGGGAAGTTGGAAATGGGGCGGCACGGGCGATTGATGTAACAACTAGCCATTGGTTATCATGAATCGCCTACACCTCATCTCATGGTCTCGTCGCGCAATACCCCGCCATCCAGCGCCACCATGTCGATGTTGACTTCGTCGAAGCGCAACACCTTGCCACCGTTTGTTTTGGCAAATGCCTGCGCGTCTTCCTGTTTGGCGAACGATGCCAGCGTCGGCCCCATTCCGCCCATTTTTTTACTGCCCAATACGTAAAATGCTTTTTTGGCATCTATCCATTCTTCACGCGGCGCTTCCCAGCTGGCTTTGCCCATGTCGTGCGTATAGATTGCCCTGATGCGTTTTTGCTGCTCCGGCCGCAGGTAGATCGAGAACATTTCCATGGTGTCGCAGAAAAAATCCGGTTCGCCTATGTCGTAGTGGATTTGCGCTTTGGGGCCGGGGTAATCCATCAGCAACATTCCGTCGAGCGAACAGGATGCGCCCTGTTTCAGCGTGAGCGGCTCCAGCGCCGTTTCTTTTTGATCACAGGCACTCAAACCCAGCAGCACCAAAACTGCGATTGTGATTTTGTTCATACGTGCCTTCATTTGAATCTCCATACCGCGATGCCCAGTGGCGCCACAATCCAGAACAGCATCGCCGCGCCCAGCAAACTTGTATTGGTCAATATGTTGGGTACGATGGTGGCCAATCCGTAAAAGGCACGCACATCTTCGGAGCCGAAAACATTCAGGATACGGAAAACATCCGCCGGGTTCAGAAACAACAGGAACGGCAGCACATTTGCGCCAACCTTTCCACCGCCGGTAACCAGAATGGCCAACAGCAGCAAGTCAAAAATAAGCACAAAGAAAAACCACAATGAAATCGCAACACCACTGGCGCGTATCCGCTCGGTGGCAATGACCGAGACCATCACCGCCATACTCAAAAAGGCCATACCCATCAAAATCGCGCTCAACATGAATCGGCCATAATGCAGCAGTGAAAGCATGTTGAGCTTGTAAGCGAGCAACAAACCGACCGAACCGAAACCGATCAAAGTCGAAAACGCCAGCGCCGCAGACAAGCCGCAAAACTTACCCAACAACAACTCAAGGCGCGTGATCGGCATGGAAAGCAGCAGATCAAGCGATCCTCGCTCCCGTTCACCAACGATGGCATCATAGCCGAGGATAAGCGCGATCAGCGGCACTAGGTAGATCACCAAGCTAACCAGGCTGGCAATGGTCACCTCAATGCCGCGAAAGCCGACCGTACCCTGCTGCGCCGAACCAAAATAGGCGATGGAAAGCGCAAAAATCGTGAACACCAGCGCGACCGCCAGCACCCAGCGATTGCGGATGCGATCCCAGAATTCCTTCGCGGCGATGACTTTTATTTGTTTGAGCTCAATACCTAACAACATATGGGAACCTCTAGAAATTCGTTTTGCGGGGTGGCAGGCCGGACACGGCGTTGCGAAGCATCCGGGGCGGGTAGGCCTGCTGCTCCGCGCTCCCGCACCCGTCGGCTCCGCCGCACCGTGTCGCGCGGGCACCGCAAGGAGCCGCGCAGCGAACGACGAGACATATCAGTTCGATAGGCGAGGAGTGAGCGAGCACGCGACGACGCGATTTGCCCGCAAAATGGATTTATAGAGGTTCCCATTATTTTTTGGCCCCATATCCGAGGAACACATCTTCCAGCGACGGCTC
>CAZMWC010000123.1:0-6833 GCA_964569805.1 uncultured Gallionella sp. | reverse complement strand
AAAGGGTTCTCTGGGTTGCGATATAGTCGGAGAGGCTGCGCAGCGAGCTGAAAATATGCCGGTTGTCTGCGCCGTCGCTGCGCAGCTGCAGGCCATAACGCTTGGAGACCACCAGCGCGACTTCCAGCACATCGATCGAGTCCAGGCCCAGGCCCTCGCCATACAGCGGGGCGTCAGGGATGATTTGACCTGCCGTGACCTCGAGGTTCAGACACTCAACCAACAATTCAGCAACTTCGCGTTGCAAATCTGCAGTGCTGGAGATATTAGGTTTCGGGTTATCTTGCATGGTGTTCATAGAAGTGAGCTTCTTGCAAAATTCCACGTCTGGGTGGAATCAAGCACCGAATGAAGTAGAGATGGGTAGCCATTGCCGGCAGGATGCAAGTCGTCAGAACAAACATCGCGCTTGAAATGAATACTACGCAACGCACAGAAATAATGCAACGGTGAGCCTTGTCCAATGACAGATGAGCCTGAACGAAGGGGTGTATTTCCACCGTGAGATAATGGAATGGAAAATACTTTATCAGCCTCCAAACCGTGTCGAGCCAGGCTTGAACTTCGGATCCGGAAGCGGGGATGGTTTCAGCGAAAAGAGGGAGCGACATTGGGCGTGAGTTGTGGGAAGAGGATCTGCAAGAATTTACAGAACAAAGCTTTCAAAATCAGTTTTTGTTTTTCCGTGAAATACGCATAATGCCCAGTTATGAAGGCCGAAAGCCTCGACGTTTTACAATAAAAGCCGCCCGATCAGGGCGGTTTTTTTTGGTGCGCTCAATTCAAATCCGCATACTTCGTTCGTTCGCACGCTGCAAGTCAATTTTAAGTCAAAAGCGTTTTGCATGAAGGAAGTGGGCTGGACATGCACGAAGTTTCCTGCACCAGCAGCAGCAGATCGACTGACAGCCCATGCGGGCTAGTGCCAAAGTCAACGACCGACAAAGGACACCGCGCAGCCTATGGAAAATTCCCCCCTTCGGTTGGCGTGGCTTGCGCCCCTCCGGGGGGTTTTCCCACAGTCCGGTTATTCACAAAATCGGGGGATAACTCCGGCAGAAATGACGCGAAACCAACAGCACAGAACAGTTTTTCCGGCAATGCGCAAAACCTAAGCAACGCAGCCAGCAGCCGCGGCGGGTGCGGCGGAGCCGCCCCTCGCCCACGGCATGCAGGCAGGCTTATGCAGACGGAGCAGAAGAGCGAACAGAGACGGGGATGGGCTGCAAATCCAGCGGTCGATAAGCGCCAGGTGAATGAGCATTGGAAGTGTTGCAGGCAGCAAAAAACTCAGTAGCTTTGTAAATGATTTTCGCAGCACAGGCCGATAGCGGCTCGATGACATAACCGGCCTCGGCCAGTTCACCTGACGTCACCATGAACGCCGACTGCGCGCCCTGCATGGCGTTAAAACTGTACATTTCGCGCGTGGCGGATTTTATGTGTCCGGTAATTACCAGTTCGAAATTCTGATATGGGTGCTGGCCTGCAATTTGTTTCGGTGAATACGGTTCAAAACCAGCAGGCAACGCCGCAGACGCCGGAGCATCCAGCCGCGCACGCTGGATATTGCCTTCGGCTTTTTGCGCAACGATCGGAGACGGCGGAGCAGGGTTAATTTTCCCAGCGATGGTTTTATAGCTCGTCCACAGCAACAGGCCAAGCACCGGCAACGCGATCAGCACCATCTTGGCAGCCATAGGCAGCGTGTGTTTTGTGACGGTATGCACATCGGCGGACTTGTACAGGCCGAACACGTGAGACGGCAATTTATAGCGGCTGCGCGCGGCAGTATCGCGCGAGAACTTGCTTTCTATGTCGCCGACCTCCGCCCATTCGTACTTGTAACGGCCGAGCGCGGTAGAACGCAACGCAACATGCCGACCGACCAAGCCGCGTACGTTCGCATCGATTAAATTAGGCCGTTGCGTAATCAGCCAGAAATCCAAGCCCTGATGCCGGTGGACTTCGAGCGCGGCCACGTGGTCGGGAACGGCGGATCCGGCCGGCCGCGGCCGGAAAATATCTTGGCACTCGTCGAACACCACCAGCGCGCCCTTGTGGCTCTCATACGGAACGGAACCGACTACCTGCCCATCATCACCGCGCACCAATATTCGCACTTCGCCGGTTGTGGTCTGAACTACCACTTCAGGGTTAGGCAGCCAGTTTTTGTTACCCTCATCATCTTCCGCATCACCATCCAACGCCAACGGGTTACCAGTGCGCTGGTAACGGTCAACATGCAGCCAAGCACCCTTATGCCATTCGCACATTCTACCGAGACGGTAATGAGGAATTTTCAGATTTGCGATATTGGAAAAAATGACACGACCAGACGCGGCGATTTTTTCCAACTCCGAAACCACGTAGGCAGTTTTGCCAGTGCCAGGTACACCAGTAATCAGCGTGATAGCCATTACAAAACCCTCCCGATATGTGACAACGCAACCATGCCCACGCGAGCCGCCAGGGCCCCTAAAATGATGCCTATGGTCTGGCCTACTCCGGCAAGATCAGCAATCTGTAACGCAGCCGCAGGCATCAGGCCGTAGTTAGAAATAACGGCAGCTTGCGCGCCATTGAAAGCCGCTTGCAGGCCAGCATAAGTGACAGTCCCCAAACCAATGGCAACCAACGCCTTTTTGAGCAACGGCCCAGCAGCACCGGCAAGAAACGCACCTAGTAACGGTAGAGCCATTTTTTACCCCCTATGCCGACCGGAAACCGCCGACCAACAGGCCAGCCGCAGACAACCACGCAAACGCCAACAAAATAGGTTTTATGCCGTTTGCGAAATTGCAATAAGTTGTCCAGTTAAAATATCCGGTAGTCCCATGAATCACCATTGGAGACGGAGCAGGACAAGAACCAGCCGAGCCAACGGATACCGGAGTTATAGCGACATTGATAGTTTTTTCGCCCAACGTGGAATCATCGACCGCGCCGAAATCCTGTTCAACGCAGATTGACGCCGTAGGATTTTCAGCACAGAAAGCGGCCTGCGGGTCAGAACTTGCGGCACCAGTACCACCACCACCAGCAGCCGCGACACCAGCCGCGACCGATTGCGCCGCAGCCACATCAGACGCCGAGCCACCAGCAGCCACAACCGCATCACCCGCCGCTTGTATCTGCGCCGCGACCTTGGCATCAGCAAGAGTTTTGGCAGCAGCAACCGCACTGGCACTATTTGAATCCACTTGCGCGCCTGTTGACGGGTCAATACAACGGATTTTACTGCCCATCTGTATCATCGATTGATTAGCCGCGCAGCCATCAGCAGCTGGAACCGTTGACGCTACCGGCAGCGTGTCCCCTCCGGTACAAGATGCGCCGGTGTACATATATTCACGGAATGAGTAATAAGTGCGAACACCGTTTTCAATTTTAGTTGCACCGTCATCGATGGGGTACCCATCAGGCCGCGGAATCGTCAAAAAGGATTTTGTCTCGCAACCAGTTTTGCAGAATGTCCCATTTCCAACGGTATAAATCGATGCCGGAATAGTGCCGGTAGTTATCCAATACGCACCAGCATCAGCACCGAGAGAAGGACAGGCAGGCATAACGCAGGCAGTCGCGCCAGCATTAGGGATATAGGGATCAGTACAGGTGCAGGTTGTAGTGCCGATGGAATTTGCAGGACAGACAGACGAGCCCTTATATCCTCCACCAGAAAACTCAAACTGACCGTATATGTTACGAACCGAACAGGTAAAATTTGTCGCTGTTACCGATGTAACTTCAGGCGGATTAACATAAAACGCACCCACGAAATGCAAATCCTTAACTTGTTGACAGGCCTCTTGTGGCGATGGTAGCCAAGGATCACCAGAATACGCGTTAACATACCACAACCCACCCATGGCGACAGTGCCCGAAGCATGCGCCGGTTGAACCATCACCAACAACGACATGGCGAGCACACCAAACCAGATCAGCGCATGGCGGAAAATATTATCAAGGCGCATGGCATGACCACCGTTAGAAATCCAAACAGCAAATAAAGAGCGTCAGCCATCAGCGGACAACCAGCGCGTTTTTTAGAAATATCACCGCCAGAGCAGCCGCCATCGCAGCGACCACGCCCCATCCCATCGACATGCCATCAGCGAACATGGCAGCATTGGTGCCGAGCGTATCGGCAGGGTCACAGCGCACCAAAATTAACGGGTGCGAATATGTATACATCTGCGCACCCGTCAGATCGTGACAAGTAATATTATTTGTGAAAATATCCGGCGGAGTGTGCGCGCTGGAATTGAGGTTACATAAAACAGGTTGACTGCCCGCCACGTAAGGAAAGCGGCCGCCGAGCGCGACCATCGCGGCAGCCGCGTCAGGCGCGCAGACCGTGGAATGGCCTTGATTGACGAGGTAGCCGGTGAGTGCCATTGCTATAGCCTACCTCGTCTAGCATTCAACGAATCGCACCATTTGTTATACGCAGCATTTTCCGCTTCCATACTATATTCCATGCTACAGCCGCCCTCATCAAAGTAAATGCTATAGCCAGCCTCGTCAACGTCATCGACTTCGCCCACGTCATCGACAATAAATTCGCCATCGCCTTGAATACCTTCTCCGCGCGGAAATTCTTGTTCTGCATCCTGTAAAGCCTGACGTTCTTTATACGTTTCAAACGCCGCACCAGAATCCAGCCCACCAGCACCAGCAGCACGGCCCGCACGCTCAATAGACGAAATGCGCCCATCTTCATAAGCCGCGTCAAATATAGCTCTATCTGCTTTTTCGGCTACGCGAACATTCCACTGATCAATAAGACCGCGCAAATCAGTATTTAGTATGGAAGCCATGGAATTTCCTTAAAATTCGCTTACATCGTCAAGGTATTCAAACAAATCACTCGTTTCGCCGGCAACAGCGATACCCTCAAAATCTGAATACGTTCCCAAATAACCACTATCTTGAGCAGCAGCAAATAGCGTCAAGTTATCAACATTTTCATAGTCTAACGACATGATAAACCCTCCGAAAATGGGCGACTGTTACCAGCCGCCCGGCAAACATTACAGCCCCTTGCGGATGAACTTGATCGCCACAACGCCGATGATCGCCACCAGAACGGCAGTCGCGACCGTCACGGCATCGGCAGACATATCGGTAATAGCCGAAGTCACACCGACAGGAACAGCGGCTTGCGCTTGTTGAACAGCCAAAACACCAGCACCAACACCAACTTTCAGACCAGCCTTGAGATATTTACGCATTTTCGAACACTCCTAAAGAAACAGCCTGAAACCGTCAGGCAGCGGATTGCGACAATGCCGCAAATTTTTTACCACATCAGCTCATAAACCAAGCCGAGGAACAGCAGGCCGGCGACCGTACCCAAAACCCCGACGAAAGCAGAGAACGCGACCAGGTGCAGATCAGAAATATTTTTCATGCGACCCTCTTGATTTCGTCCCACCACTTCACCGGCTCGGCAATCACCATTTTTCGCACCTTGAAGGGAATGATTTCCCCGGCGCAGAGTTCAGCGGATGAAATGCCGGCCAGCCGCAAATCGGCGCAATGACGCATAAATGTAGCTTTAGGCGTACTGTCTTTGGTCTGGGTGTAGCCCATCGACTTGATGAGCGAAAAAGTCTTATGCGCCGCCAGCGCGCGGCCTTTAGTCGGGCAAACCTTTTCCAATTCCTTCAATAAACTTCCCATGTCTTTAACCTCCAAACCCTCACCAATGAGCGCACCAAAAAACGATTGGTGTTCCTGCAATAATTCGGCAGGCGTAAGGCAATGCCAAGCCTTTGCCAAGCGACGAAACCAGCGCGCACCGAGCTTCAGTTCAAGCCGCAACAAGTTGTCCGCCTTGTCCAACAACTCCTCGGGACATTCACACGCACCGTGGCGCACTTGTTTCCGCAACTGTGGCCCTTTGTGGTACGCCTTCCCGGCGCGCAAATCGGAAGATGGATTCCAGTACACCGTATCGCCGCCTTTTCGGTCGGAATTGGTGCGCCGCCGTGGCGCATCGGTCGCCAGCAACAGGCGCAGGCCTTGTTTGACTTGTGCCACGTTGCCAAGATCGTAATTACAGGTGACATCCACCCGGCAGCATTGCCAGTGCTGAAAGTCGGGCAGGATTGACAATAGAGCGCGCCTGGCATGCTGTAGAAGCACTTGCGCGCCATATTCGATATCCAGAGAGCCAAAAACGTTTACGCCGCCAAATTCGAGGCTTGACGGGCTTGCACCGATGGAAATATAACGATTTGAATCGGCATCACAGGAAATTGACCAGAACAGGCCGGGCGAATCAGAACGCAGTTTGTCGATGTCCAAACTCACTTTTGACCACTTTAGCGAGCCATCCGGGTTGCAACAGTAGGTGTTTCCCATGCAATCTTGAATCTTTTCAAAAAGATAAGAACCCAACTTGTCGTTGATAGGGTGCCTGATGGTGAGCCAGTCGATTAGCATGAGGTCTCACCCATGAGACTTTGTCCGGGTATTACATACGGACCCGGACTTTTTGACGCCGCTTTGTTTTGTGCTGTGCCTTCCCTCGAATTCCCAGAAAGGAGTTCGCCCGACTGCGGGGCAGCGTTGAGGGAAGGCACAGCAGAAAACAAAGAAGGTTGAAAAGCCACCTTCCCGGCGAAAATACCGGGGAGGTGGCAAAAATCCGGCAAGAGGATTTGCCGGGAAAGCATATCAGGCAACACCAACCACAGTAGGAACGCCGCCGCGCGGGATGAAAAACTGCACTTTTCCGGCATCATTGACCATTGCGCCGACCGGGATACGCACCTTTTTCCCCACACATTTCAGAAAAGCCGGGCCCTGTTCGCGCACGTTGAAAT
>CAZMWC010000122.1:0-6842 GCA_964569805.1 uncultured Gallionella sp. | reverse complement strand
TTCGCTGCGCGGCTCCTTGCGCTTCATCCCGCAAAAGTGAATTTCTAGAGGTTCCCTATGTATCGTTCTGTTGTGATAATGCCGCAAGTTACGCGGATTGCAAAATTTTGCGCGCGCCTCTTTGTGTAGGGGCGAATTCATTCGCCCATTTCGTGCGGATAAATCCGCACCTACAAGTTATAATGCCGCGCATGAATAAATCCCTTACCGCCGACCCGCGCGCCCTTGAGCTTGGCCGCGAAGTGTTGAACATCGAGGCCGCCGCCGTGCAAGCGCTTGCCGCGCGCCTCGATGAAAATTTCTTGGATGCGCTAAATGTAATTCTGCGCTGCGAAGGCCGTGTCATCGTCAGCGGCATGGGAAAATCCGGGCATATTGCGCGCAAGATCGCCGCAACCTTGTCCAGCACCGGCACACCGGCCTATTTCGTCCATCCGGGTGAAGCCAGCCATGGCGACCTCGGTATGATCACCAGCGAAGATGTCATCATCGCACTGTCGTATTCCGGCGAAAGCCAGGAATTGATGACTATTGTGCCGGTCATCAAACGCCAGGGCGCCAAACTTATCAGTATGACCGGCAATCCGTCTTCCAGCCTGGGCAAAGCCGCCGATGTGCACCTCGACGCGCGCGTGGACAAGGAAGCCTGCCCGATGGGGCTGGCGCCGACCGCCAGCACCACAGCGGCGTTGGCATTGGGCGATGCGCTGGCGGTCGCGCTGTTGGACGCAAAAGGTTTTGGCGCGGAGGACTTTGCGCGCTCGCATCCCGGCGGCAGCCTGGGACGGCGTTTGCTCACCCATGTGCGCGACATCATGCGCAGCGGCGAACGTCTGCCGATGGTGCGAGAGGATGCGATGTTGAGCGGGGCGATCCTGCAAATAACCAAAAAAGGCTTGGGCATGACCGCCATCGTGGACACCGAGCAGCGCGTACTGGGCATCTACACCGACGGTGACTTGCGCCGCACGCTGGAGAAAAAACTGGACATCAACACCACGCCGGTGCGCGATGTGATGTCCGCCAACCCGCGCTGCATCGGGCCGGATGCACTAGCCGCCGAGGCGGTGCAGATCATGGAGCAATACAACATCAGCCAGATGCTGGTGGTGGATGAACAACACAAACTGATCGGCGCGCTGAACATGCACGACCTGTTGCACGCAAAGGTGATGTAGGGTGGGCACGGCCTTATCGTGCCCACGCGGATCGTACAGCGTGGGCACAAAACCGTGCCCACCCTACACGTTTATTTTCAGGAGATATTCATGCTGACGAGCCGCGCCAAACTGATACGCCTGGTCGCCTTCGATGTGGACGGGGTAATGACTGACGGCGGCCTGTTCCTGTCCGACTCCGGCGAGGAATCAAAACGTTTCAACTCGCTGGACGGGCATGGCATGAAGATGCTCATGTCCAGCGGAGTGGAAGTGGCCATTATCACCGGGCGCACTTCGCGTTGCGTTGAGCTGCGCGCCCGCAATCTCGGCATCACGCATGTCTTTCAGGGGGCTGAGCACAAGCTGGAAGCGATGGTGAGCCTGCTCGACAAACTCAAACTTCCGCGTGATGCCGCCGCCTATATGGGCGACGATGTGGTCGATCTCACCGTGATGCGCCATGTCGGATTGGCGATCACTGTGCCGGAATCCCCGCAACTAGTGCGCGAACATTCCGATTACATCACGCAGCGCGGCGGCGGGCACGGTGCGGTGCGCGAAGCGTGCGAGATGATCATGTCCGCGCAGGGCACGCTGGATGCGCAACTTGCCCGGTATTTGCAATGAAAGCGGGCCAATGACCCACGTCTCACACGCACGACACTGGCTAGCATTGCTGCCGTTGCTCGGTTTGCTGGGAGCGACTTACTGGTTGAATCAGCAGGTTCAACCCGAGGCCGACAAGCCGGACAGCAAAAAGCGCCATGACCCGGATGCCATCATGGAAAATTTTTCTGCCGTCAGAATGAACGAGCTGGGTGTGCCGCGCTTCACCATGAACGCAAAAAAAATGCTGCATTACCCGGATAATGACAGCACCACGCTGGAAGTGCCACGCATCACCATGCTGTCTGCCGAACGGCCGGCAATACACATCATCGCCAAACGCGGTAATGTCTCCAGCAGGGGGGATGAGCTATTTCTGTACGATGATGTCGAAGTATTGCGCGAGGCCAGCGCGAGGCAAAACGAACTCACGCTGCAAACCGAGTACCTGCATATTATTCCAGACCTTGATTGGGCGGAAACAGACCACCCCGTCACCATTGTGGATGTGCGTAACACCGTTCATGCGGTAGGCTTGGCAATGGACAATCAAGCACGCACCCTGAAACTGCTTTCCCAAGTTAGAAGCGTACATGTGCCCAGCAAATAAAATCACAGCAAGTGGAACGGCGCTTTGCGCCTCAGTAGCAAGTGGGAAATCCACTCCCCACTTACCACTTACCACTTACCACTTACCGCTTACCGCTTTATCCTCTCTGCTGTTACTGCTCTGGGCACCAGCCTGTTTTGCCGAGCGTGCCGACCGCGAAAAACCGCTGCACGTGGAGGCCGATCAGGTGCTGGTGGATGACGCGCAGCAAATCAGCACCTTCACCGGCAACGTGCAAATGACCCAAGGTACGATGCTGATACTCGGCGACAAAATTGTCGTGATACAGGACAAGGAGGGTTTCAAGCACGGTACCGCTTACGGCTACGGCAAGACCGCCAGTTTCCGGCAAAAACGTGAAGGGCTGGACGAGTATGTGGAAGGCTACGGCGAGCGCATCGAATATGACACGCAAGCAGAAACCGTCGATTTTTACGTGCGCGCGCGCGTCAAGCGCGAACTGGATGAAGTGCGTGGCGAGCATATTACTTACAGCGCGAAAACCGAAATTTTCCAGGTACATAGCGGCGCAACCGGTACCGCGGATACGCCGCCCAAACGGGTGCGCGCTATATTGCAACCCAAACCCAAGCAGCCCAAAGACAATCCACCCAAAGACGGCACACCCAAAGACGGCCCACAAGACAATGTGCCGCAACCGGACGGGCTGCCGATCAAACCGAGTAACACCCTCACGCCACCGGAGCAAGAATGAGCGAACTGCGCGCAATTGGCCTGATGAAAAAATATGGTTCGCGCACGGTGGTGCACGACGCTTCGCTGTCGGTAAAAAGCGGCGAAGTGGTCGGCCTGCTCGGCCCGAACGGCGCGGGCAAAACTACTGCGTTTTATATGATCGTCGGCCTGATTGCCGCCGATGGCGGGGAAATTTTTATTGATGACAAGAACATCACCCATCTGCCCATTCATCGCCGCGCCCGCCTGGGATTGGGCTATCTGCCACAGGAAGCATCCATCTTCCGCCGTCTGACCGTATCGCAGAATATTCTGGCCATACTCGAATTGCAGGGTCTTTCCAATGACGACATGCAGAGCCGTCTGGAAGAATTGCTGGAAGACCTGCATATCACCCACATTCGCGACAACCCGGCCATCAGCCTGTCCGGCGGCGAACGGCGGCGCGTGGAGATCGCGCGCGCGCTGGCGACCGACCCGCACTTCATCCTGCTCGACGAACCGTTCGCCGGTGTCGACCCCATCGCCGTGCTGGACATTCAGAAAATCATCCGCTTCCTCAAGGAGCGCAATATCGGCGTGCTGATCACCGACCACAATGTGCGCGAAACACTGGGCATCTGCGACCGCGCCTACATCATCAATGCCGGCGCGGTGATGGCGGAGGGCAAGCCAGATGAAATCATTTATAATGAGGGCGTGAGGAAAGTATATCTGGGCGAACATTTCAGGCTGTAACAGAAGATGAAACCCGGTACGAATATCAGGCCATGAAACCCGCTCTTCAATTAAGGCAATCCCAGCAACTGACGCTCACCCCGCAGTTGCAGCAGGCTATTCGCTTGTTGCAACTTTCCACGCAGGACATGCACCAGGAAGTTGCGCGCTTGTTGGAAGAAAATCCTTTGCTGGAAATGTCCGATGAATCAGCTTCGCCCACATCTCCCATGCTTCCGCTTAACGGCAAAAGCGCGGCAAGCGATGAGCCGGAACGGGCGCGCACGGAAGATAGCGGCCCGGATGATTTCAACAATGAATTGAGCGATTGGAACACTGGCGGCAGCGGCGCTTCGCACGGTGCCGATGATGAAGACGACACTTACCCCGAACAAGCTGCCGAGCAAGCCAGCCTGCGCGAGCATTTGCATAGCCAGCTCACCACCGGCTCACTGGATACCAAAGACCGCATGGTAATTGGGTTCCTGATTGATGCACTGGATGAAAACGGCTATCTGGCTCAAAACTTGAACGAGCTGGCGGAATTGCTGCCGGACGAACTCGAAATCACGCTGGACGATCTGGAAACCGCGCTGGTGCAACTGCAACACCTCGATCAACCCGGCATTGGTGCGCGCGATCTGGGCGAGTGCCTGGCATTGCAACTCAAAGCGTTGCCGGAAGATACCCCGCAACGCGATCTGGCGATCCGCCTGGTAAGCGACCATCTGACCGTGCTTGCCGCACACGATTTCGCTAGGATTAAAAAATTACTGCGCTGTTCTGATGACGACCTGCGCACCGCGCAACACTTGATTATCAACCTGAATCCCAAGCCCGGCGCAGAGTTCGACCAAAGCGTCGCCGATTATGTGGTACCCGACGTAATCGTGGAAAAACACAAGAATAAATGGCAGGCGCGGCTCAACGTGGATGCCATGCCGAAGCTGCGCGTCAACCAGATCTATGCCAATATCCTGCAACAGCGTAATGATAAAAATACTTTGCAATTATCCGCGCGATTGCAGGAAGCCAAGTGGCTGATCAAAAATTTGCAGCAGCGCTTTGAAACGATTTTGCGCGTCGCGCAAGCTATCGTCGACCGGCAGGGCAATTTCTTCGAACATGGCGAGATCGGTATGCGCCCGCTGGTATTGCGCGAAATTGCAGACGAACTTGAACTGCACGAATCAACCGTATCGCGTAGCACCACGCAGAAATTTATGTTGACTCCGCGCGGCATCTACGAATTCAAACATTTCTTTGGCAGCGGTCTATCCACGGAAAGCGGCGGCACCTGTTCTTCCACCGCAATACGCGAACTGATCAAACAAATGGTCAGCGCGGAAGACACCCGCAAGCCGCTTACCGACAGTCGCATGTCAGAAATTTTGGCGCAGCAGGGCATAGTCGTCGCCCGGCGTACCATAGCAAAATATCGGGAAACGTTGCATATTCTCCCGGTAAATCTCCGTAAATCACTTTAAACAAGGAGCAAGACATGAATATCCATCTAACCGGGCGTCATCTGGAAATCACCCCCGCCATCCGCGACTATGCGACCGGCAAGTTCGGCAAGCTCAAACGCCACTTTGACAATGTGATCGACGTGAACATCGTCCTCTCGGTGGAGAAGCTGGTGCAGAAGGCGGAAGCCACGGTACACATCAGCGGCAAGGATGTGTTTGTGGAATGCGAGGACGAAAACCTGTATGCGGCGATTGATACGCTGGTCGACAAACTGGATCGCCAGGTGCTCAAACACAAAGAAAAGCTGTCGTCGCGCCGCCATGACGCTTCCGGCAAAAATGTTACCGCAGAATAATTAACAACGGGCGGCAGGCAATGCCGCCCATTTTATTTGGCCCAACCATGAACCTGATCAGCAAAATCCTGCTGCCCGACAACATCCTGCTGGATACCGAATCCACCAGCAAAAAACGGGTGTTTGAACGGGTTGGCTTGCTGTTTGAAAACAACCAACAGATTGCCCGCAGCCAGGTGTTCGACAGCCTGTTCGCCCGCGAAAAGCTCGGCTCGACCGGCCTGGGGCAAGGTGTGGCGATCCCGCACGGGCGCATCGCCAAGTTGCGCGATGCCACCGCAGCATTCGTCAAAACCAGCAATCCGATCCCGTTCGATGCGCCTGACGGCCAACCGGTGAACATGATTTTTGTGTTGCTGGTACCGGAGCGCGCCACCGATCTGCACCTGCAGATTCTCGGCGAACTGGCGCAGATGTTCAGCGACCAGCAATTTCGCGATGGCCTGAATGCCTGCAAAAATAGCGCCTGTGTCCACCAATTGTTTTACGACTGGAAATCGGCCTGATGAAAACCGCTATCGAACTGCACAGCACCCACGGCACGTTGCTGGCGCAGCCAGCCGTTTGCGGAAGAAAGTGCAGATATACCCCGGATTATCCATGAGCCAAGTCAACATCCGGCAACTCTTTGAAGACAAGCGGGAACGACTGCAACTCATTCGCGTGGCCGGCGATGACGGCACGGAGCGCATCCTCAACGGCGAGGAGGTAGAAGCCTCCAACAACAGCCTCATCGGCCATCTCAACCTGATCCATCCGAATTGGGTGCAGGTATTGGGTCAAATCGAGCTCGATTATCTGCGCGGACTAAACAGTGATGAGCGCGACAGCACCTTCCGGAAAATCGAACAAGGCTGCACAACTTGTTTGATCGTAGCAGGCACCACCGATATTCCGCCGGAGTTGATAGCCTTCGCCAACCGATCGCATATCCCGCTATTCAGTTCACCCAAGCCCAGTGCGCATCTGATGTGGCTGGTACGCCATTACCTCGCCAAGGAACTGGCGGAATCCACCACGCGCCATGGCGTGTTCCTCGATGTGCTCGGTGTCGGCGTGATGATTACCGGCGCGAGCGCGGTGGGCAAAAGTGAACTCGGCCTGGAACTTATCACGCGCGGCAACGGCCTGGTCGCCGACGACATCGTCGAACTGCACCGCATCGCCCCGGACACGCTGGAAGGACGCTGCCCGGAACTGTTGCGCGATTTCCTCGAAGTGCGGGGGC
>CAZMWC010000121.1:0-6884 GCA_964569805.1 uncultured Gallionella sp. | reverse complement strand
TAACCCGACGTGATATGTCATAGACGATTGTCGGGTTACGCTGCGCTAACCCGACCTACATTTTGGTTTCGGCTGATCCAGCCTAAAATTATTTCACGCTAATGCGGCTCGATTTGCGACAAGTGCCGCGCCACCGACAGCCACGCCCCCAGCCAACCGAGATACACCGAGAACAGTAGCAGCGACAGACTGTCGCCGACGGGTAACGTGTGCAATGCGAACTGGCTGGCGTAGAGCTGGGACAGCGCACCGAGCGGGCGGTTGAGCAGCAGTAACCCGGCGGTGACGATGAGCCAGGCAGCGATACCCCCCAGCAGCCCTTGCAGAGCGCCGAAATACAGAAACGGGCGGCGGATAAAACTGTTGGTCGCGCCAATCAGTTTCGCCACTTCGATCTCGTCGCGCTGGGTGAGAATTTGCAGGCGAATGGTGTTGAAGGTGATGGTGATCAGCGCGAGGCTCAACAGACTGGCAAGTATGGCTACTGCAAAACGGCCGAATTTGAGCAGCGCTTCGAGCTTGTATGCCCAATCTGAATCCAGTTGTGCGTGTTCCACTTTTGCCCATTTCGCCAGATCGCTGCGCAGTGCGTTCAACGGCTCGGCTTCGCCGTGTTTCGGATAGACGATAAAGGCATCCGGTAGCGGGTTCTGGTTCAAACTGCCGATGACATCATCGAGGTCGGTGCCTTGTTTGAGTTTCTCCAGCGCTTCCGTGCGGGTGATGAATTCGACGCGGGCGATATCCGGGTGTTGCGCGAGCTGTTTGCGCAGCCGGTCAATATCTTCTGTTTTAGTGTCCAGGCTCAAAAACAGGCTGATTTGTGGCGTGCCGGAGAATTGCGCAATCAGACCCTGTGCATTTTGTAATAACGCGTACATGCCAGCGGGCAGGCTAATGGCAATGCCGATGGCCAGAATATTGAAAGCGCCTGCCAGTTTTGATGCGAACATGCGCCGCAATACGCTACGCATCACGCCAATATGTTGGGCAAATGCGTGTCTCATGCCTGTTTTGAAACCGTCGAAGCGGTTCGTGTTGAGTCCTCGGAAGTGGCGGGTTGTAGCTCTCCATGCTTGAGGGCGAGTACGCGCACTCCAGTGTCTTGTAATATGTTTTCATCATGCGTCGAGATCAGCAGCGTGACACCGACCTGATGGAACGATTTGAATATCGCCATGATCTCCCGCGCGTATTCGGCATCCAGGTTTCCGGTCGGTTCATCGGCAAGCAAAATGGCGGGGCGATTCACGATAGCGCGGGCGATGCACAGACGTTGTTGTTCGCCGCCGGATAGCGCGATAGGGTTGGTTTTTTCGCGCTTGAGCAGATTTACCTTGTCCAGCGCGGCGCGCACGCGCTTGCTGCTTTCGCGATGATCGAAACCGCAAATTTGCAGCGGCAGCAGCACGTTATCGAATACGTTGCGGTCGAACAGCAGTTTGTGATCCTGAAAGATGATGCCGAGATTGCGGCGCAGATAAGGCAGCGCGCCGCTTTTGAGTGTGCCGACATTTTGGTTGTTCACCAGCACGCTGCCGGAGTTGGGGCGTTCGATGGCGGCGATGAGTTTGAGCAGCGTGCTCTTGCCCGCGCCGGAGTGTCCGGTGACGAACACCGCCTCACCCTCGGCGATGTCGAACGAGACATTTTTTAATGCCTCATAGCCGCCGGGGTAACGCTTGCAGACCTGGTTGAAGGAGATCATTCATCCAACCCCAGCAATGCCGCAACAAAATCTTCCGCGACGAACGGGCGCAAATCGTCCAGCCCTTCGCCCACGCCGATAAAGCGCACCGGGATCGGATGCGCCTTGGCGATGGCGGCGATCACACCGCCTTTGGCCGTGCCGTCCAGCTTGGTCAGGATCAGGCCGGTCACGCCGAGCGCCGCGTCGAACGCCTTGACCTGCGACAGCGCGTTTTGCCCGGTATTGGCATCCAGCACCAGCAGCACCTCATGCGGCGCTTCGGGAAGCGCTTTGGCGATGACGCGCTTCACCTTTTTGATCTCTTCCATCAGGTGCGCCTGCGTGGTCAGCCGCCCGGCGGTATCGGCCAGCACCACGTCTATCTTGCGCGCCTGTGCGGCTTGCACCGCGTCGTAGATCACTGCGGCGGCATCGCCGCTTTGTTGCGCGATCACGGTCACGTTGTTGCGTTCGCCCCAGGTCATCAATTGTTCGCGCGCCGCCGCGCGGAAGGTGTCGCCCGCCGCCAGCAGCACCGACAGCCCTTGTTCTTGTAGATGCTTTGCCAGCTTGCCGATGGAAGTGGTTTTACCCGCGCCGTTGACACCGCACAGCATGATGACGAAGGGTTTGTGGGTCTTTAATTGATCTTGGGCCCGCAGCGGCTGCGCCAGCGGTTTGAGCAGCTTGAGCAGGCATTGCGCGAGGGCGTTCTTGAGTTCTGCGGCTTCGCTCAAACGTTGCTCTTTGACATGGCGGCGCAAATCGGCGAGCAGCGCGCCGGTCGCATCCATGCCGACATCGGCGGTGATGAGGATAGTCTCGAGTTCCTCATAGAGGTCGTCGTCGATCTTGCCGCCGCGACCGAACAGGTCGGTCAGTTGATTGCCGGTGCGCGCCAGGCCGGATTTCAGGCGCGCAATCCAGCCGCCACCGTGCTTGATGCCAGATGGTTCAGATGGTTTTTTTTTCGGGGAACTAAACATGTTGGATGCGTTTGAAGTGCGGAAAAATGGGGCATAATGCGTGTGCATTTTATGCTGAGAACACGTTATCGGGCTAGGAATATGAGGAATTGTTTATTTTGTGTCGCGCTGTTGCTGGGGTGGGCGCAGACCGCTGCGGGCGGTGAGGTGTTCGAGCGTACGTTGGCGAACGGACTGAAAGTCATCGTCAAGGAAGACCATCGCGCGCCGGTGGTGGTGCAGCAAATTTGGTACAAGGCGGGCAGCATGGACGAACGCACCGGTGTCACCGGCATCGCGCACGTGCTGGAACACATGATGTTCAAGGGCACCGAAAGCGTGCCGATGGGTGAATTTTCCAGGCGCATTGCGGCGGCGGGCGGACGTGAGAATGCCTTCACCAGCTACGATTACACCGCCTATTTCCAGCAATTGCACAAGTCGAAACTGGCGCTGGCGATGCAGCTCGAAGCGGACCGGATGCGCAACTTGAATTTGTTGGCCGCCGAGTTTGCCAAAGAGATCAAGGTGGTCATGGAAGAGCGCCGTACGCGCACCGACGATGAGCCGCACGCGCTGTTGCACGAAAAAATGATGGCGACGATTTATCAGGAGCATCCGTACCAACACCCGATCATCGGCTGGATGAGCGATCTGGAGTCGCTTACCGCGGGCGATGCCAAGGCGTGGTATGACCGCTGGTACGCCCCCAACAACGCCACGCTGGTGATCGCCGGTGACGTGAAAGCCGATGAAGTGTTTGTGCTGGCGCAGCAATACTATGGTGCGATCCCGAAACGGGCGATGCCGGTAAGGCGCAATTTTACCGAGCCGGCACAGGTTGGCATCAAACGCATGGTGGTAAAAGCGCCTGCCGAGCTGCCGCATCTGGTAATGAGCTTCCACGCGCCGACATTGAAAACCCCGGAGCAGGACTGGAAGCCCTATGCGTTGCAGATTCTTGCAGGTGTGCTGGATGGCAATGAATCGGCGCGCCTCAACAAACATCTGGTGCGCGAGCAGCAAGTCGCCAGCGCGGCCGGTGCCGGCTATGACTCGACTTCGCGCGGCCCCGGCTTGTTTACGCTGGAAGCCACACCCAGCGAGGGCAAAACAGTCAACGATGTCGAGGCGGCGTTACGCGAGGAGATCGCGCAACTGTCCAGAGATGGCGTAAGCGGGGAAGAATTGAAACGCGTCAAAGCGCAGGTCATGGCGGGTGAAGTGTATAAACGCGACTCGCTGTTTTATCAGGCGATGCAGATCGGGCAGATGGAGAGCATCGGGCTGGGGCATCACGCGCTTCCGGTGATGCTGGAGAAACTTCAGACGGTGACGGCAGAGCAGGTACAACAAGTCGCCGGGGAATTTTTGCGGGACGATAATTTGACCGTGGCCGTGCTCGACCCGCAACCGCTTTCCGGCAAGCCGAAACGTCAGCCTGCCGAAGGAGGATCGCATGTCCGCTAATCTCAAGCTCGCCAAATCAATTGGCGCAATGATGCTGTGCTGCGCCGCAAGCATTGCTTTTGCCACACCCAATATCCAGCACTGGCAAGCCGCCAGCGGCGCGCGGGTGTTGTTTGTCGAGGATCATGACATACCGATGCTGGATGTGGCGGTGAGTGTTCCGGCGGGTGGCAGTTTTGATACTGCGGAGAAATCCGGTGTGGCCGGGTTGACCCATCACCTGCTCGATCTGGGCGCGCAAGGGTTGAGCGAGGACGATATTGCGCGCGGCATGGCGGACATCGGCGCGCAGCTCGGCGGCAGTTTCGACCAGGATCGTTCCAGCGTCTCTTTGCGCACCTTGAGCAGCGCGGCAGAGCGCAACCGGGCGTTGGATATCATGGCGCGCGTGCTGCAACAGCCGTTGTTTCCAGAAGCGATCCTGATGCGCGAAAAGGCGCGCATCATCGCCGCCCTGAAAGAAGCTGAAACCAAGCCGGAAAGCATTGCCGACAAGGCCTTCCAGAAAGCGGTATTCGGCGGGCATCCCTACGCGTTGCAAGTCTCCGGCGAGGTCGCCAGCGTGGGAAAAATTACGGTGCAGGATCTGCGCAGTTTCTATGCGCGCCACTATTCGGCGAGCGGTGCGGTGGTGGCGATTATGGGTGACGTGTCGCGTTCCGAAGCAGAGGATATTGCGCAGAAATTGACCGCACAATTGCCGCTTGGCGCAGCGCCCCCCGCGCTGCCCGATGTCGTGAGGCAAATTGCTGCAAGCGAGCAACGCATCAGCCATCCCGCCAGCCAGAGCCATATCCTGATCGGCGCACCCGGCATGGCGCGCGATGACCCGGATTACTTTCCGCTGTATGTCGGCAATTACATTCTGGGTGGCGGCGGTTTTGTATCGCGCCTGATGAAAGAAGTGCGCGAAAAACGCGGCCTGGCCTATAGCGTATATAGCTACTTCATGCCGCTGAAACGGCCGGGTGCGTTCCAGATCGGCCTGCAAACCAAAAAAGAGCAGGCCGATGAAGCATTGCTGCTGGTGCGCAATACGCTGGCGGAATTCGTCGCCAACGGCCCCAATGAAAAAGAATTATTAGCGGCCAAGCAGAATATCGTCGGCGGTTTTCCACTACGCATCGACAGCAACCGCAAGATACTCGATTACTTGAGCATCATCGGCTTTTACGATTTGCCGTTGACGTATCTGGACGATTTTACGCGCAAGGTCGAGCAGGTAAGCGTGGCGCAAATTCGTGATGCATTCGCGCGCCACGTCAATCCGCAAGCGATGGCGACAGTGGTCGTCGGAGCGCCGGGCGGGGAAGCGAAATAAACAAGGTCCGCATCATCGGTGGCGAGCTGCGCAGCCGCATCATTACTTTTCCAGATGCGGAAGGGCTGCGTCCTACGCCGGACCGGGTGCGCGAAACATTGTTCAACTGGCTGGGGCAAACATTGTATGGACGAAGCTGTCTCGACTTGTTTGCCGGTAGCGGCGCGCTGGGCTTCGAGGCCGCTTCACGCGGGGCGGAGCAGGTGGTGATGGTCGAGAAAAACCCATTGGCCGCGCGAGCCTTGCAGGGCAATATCAAAAAATTGGGCTGCGCTAATATTTTCCTTCACGGTCAAGATGGGCTAGAATTCGCACTCCATGATGTGAAGCGTTATGACGTGATTTTTCTGGATCCGCCGTTTCGGGGCGACTATCTACCCAAGCTGCTGGAAATTTTGCCGCAACGCCTGAATGAAAATGGTGTGGCGTATGTCGAATCCGGCGCGGCGATAGCGGTTCCGCAACCCTGGAGGGTAATGAAATCGGGCAGGGCGGGGCAGGTGCATTACCAATTACTGGGTCTTTCTGTAAATGATTAAGGTGGTTTATCCGGGAACTTTCGACCCCATTACACGCGGGCATGAGGACGTGGTGCGCCGTGCCGCAGGGCTATTTGGCGAGATTGTCGTGGCAGTGGCGGAAAGCCGCTCGCATACCCTGTTTACGCTCGATGAGCGCGTGGACATGGCGCGCGAGGTGTTCGCCGATTTTGCCAATGTGCATGTGGAAGGATTCAACGGTTTGTTGATGAAGTTTGTGCAGACGCACGGTGCGCGCGTGGTGTTGCGCGGGCTGCGCGCGGTGTCAGATTTCGAATATGAGTTCCAGTTGGCAGGCATGAACCGGAACTTGTACCCAGAAATGGAAACGTTGTTTCTGACTCCGGCAGAACAATACACCTTCATTTCGGCTACCATGGTACGCGAGGTGGCACGCTTCGGTGGGGATGTCGGCAAGTTCGTTTCACCCTTGGTGGCATCAAGGTTGCAGCAAAAAATTAAATTAATTTAACTCAGGAGAAAAGCATGGCACTGATTATTACCGATGAATGTATCAACTGCGACGTATGCGAGCCGGAATGCCCTAATGACGCGATTTCTCAAGGCGATGAAATTTATGTCATCGACCCGAACAAGTGCACCGAGTGCGTGGGGCACTACGACACACCGCAATGCGTGGAAGTGTGCCCGGTGGATTGCATTCCCAAGGATCCCGCACACGTGGAAAGCCAGGAGCAATTGCAAGCCAAATACGAAAAATTGATGGCAGCAAAGTAGCAAGGGCTGCATCAATCCCAAAAAAGCCGCGCAGCTACTTTGCGCGGCTTTTGTGTTTTAATGCCCTGCTGATCAAATGGCGGATTCATCGTGTTTTTGCGGGTGCGATTCAAACTGATGTGGCGTAGGGGCGATTCACGAATCGCCCGGGCAATTCGTGA
>CAZMWC010000120.1:0-6906 GCA_964569805.1 uncultured Gallionella sp. | reverse complement strand
CCCCTGATGAAACAACTAGCCATTCGACTAGGCTATCAAAAGACGATAGCCAAGTCGCTGGTTATGACAAGGGGAGGCCGGGAGGGGTTTGCTGTATGAGCTACTTCGTCACAGGCACGGATACCGGAGCCGGCAAGACGCTGATCTCCTGCGCGTTGCTGCACGGCTTTGCCGCGCAAGGCAAGCGCGTAGTTGGTATGAAGCCGGTAGCGGCAGGTTGCCATGATAACGACATGCACGAAGATGTCAGTCAGTTGCGTGCCGCCAGCAATGTGCTGGCAAGCAAAGGGCAGATCAACCCCTATTGCTTTTCACAGGCTGTCGCGCCCCATCTGGCGGCGCAATTCGCCGGGGTCAGCATCAATCTGAAACGCATCGCGACATCATATTCCGAGCTTTCAGGGCAGGCTGACGTGGTGATCGTGGAAGGCGCGGGCGGCTTTCTGGTGCCGCTGAACGTGCGGCAGGATAGCGCGGACCTGGTAGCCGAGCTGGAATTGCCGATCATTCTGGTGGTGGGTATGCGCTTGGGTTGCTTGAACCACGCGCTGCTTACCGTCGAGGCGATCGCTGCACGCGGGCTGATACTGTCGGGCTGGGTGGCCAACGTGGTGGACGGGCGAATGGCGATGCCGGATGAAAATATTGCCGCATTGCAGCAGCGCATCACCGCGCCATTGCTGGGTGTCGTCCCGTATCAGACGCAACCGGATGCGCGGTCAGTAGCCGGGTTTCTTGATTTGAAGATGCTGGAACAGGCAGTGACGTGATCCTAGAAAAAGCAATTTGCGGGTTTGTAGGTGCGAATTTATTCGCACCTAATGCGTGCTATGTGCGAATAAATTCGCACCTACAAACCCCTCAACCGCACTTCTTGTGATGACTGACTTCAGCATCATCGCAGTATTTTTCGTCGGCTTGCTGGGCGGTGTGCATTGCCTGGGCATGTGCGGCAGCATTGTCGGCATCCTCACCGCACAGCTGCCGAAATCGGGCGCACACTGGCCGTTCCACCTGGCTTACAACGGCGGACGACTGGTCAGTTATGCGGTGGCGGGCGCGTTGGTCGGCGCGGTAGGGCAAGCGGGGATGCTGCTGCGCGATGATGTGCCGGTACAACATTTGCTGTTTGCCTTGTCCAGCTTGATGCTGATCGCGCTGGGTTTGTATCTCGCCGGACTCTGGGGCATGGTGCGGCATATCGAGCGATTTGGCGGCGTATTGTGGCGACGCATCCAGCCGCTGACGCACGGTCTGTTTCCGGTCACCACGCCGCTACGCGCCTTGTTGCTGGGTCTGGCGTGGGGCTGGTTGCCGTGCGGCCTGGTTTACAGCGTACTGGTGACGGCGCTGGCCAGCGGCCAGGCGCAAAGCGGCGCGCTGATCATGCTGGCCTTCGGCTTGGGCACTTTGCCGAATTTGCTGGCGATAGGTTTATTCTGGGAACGCATCAAGCATACGATACAGTCGCCGCGCATACGGATGGCTGCCGGATTGCTGGTGGCTGGATTCGGTGTGTATGGGTTGGTGAAGGTGGGCTACACTTTCTACACCTACGGGTGGGTTGGGAGTTGCCATGTGGCGGCGTGAATTCAAAATTTCGTCGCCATACTGCGTTGCGCCTTGTCTGTTTTAAAAGTTTTGAATTTAATAGGTGTCCGAAATGCGTAATCTACTTCTCTTGTTATTGGCCGTGCTGTTGGTTGCCTGCGAAAAACCCAAGTTGCCTTCACCGTTTCATGCCAACGATGTCACCCCGATTTTCACCGGGGCGGATTTTCATTTGACCGACCATAATGGCAAACCCCGTACCTTGGCGGATTTTCGCGGCAAGGTGGTGGTACTGTTCTTTGGCTACACCCACTGCCCGGATGTATGCCCCACCACGCTGATCGATCTGGCGCAGGTGATGCAGTTGCTGGGCAAGGATGCCGAGCGGGTGCAGGTGTTGTTCGTGACGGTTGACCCGGAACGCGACAAACCGGAGATGCTGGCCAAATTTGTTCCCTCTTTCCACCCCTCATTCCTTGCTCTGTACGGTGACGAGCAGGCCACGGCACAGGCCACCAAAGCATTCTATGTGGGGTATCAAAAGCAGCCGACCAGTTCCGGTTACACCATGGATCACACCATGGGCACCTTCTTAATCGACCCGAACGGCAAAGTGCGCTTGAGCGCAGCCTACACCCAACGTGCCGACTGGCAGGCAGAGGATATAAGATTGCTGCTGGCTGGGGTATGATGGCGCGTGTTTTGTAGGAGCGCGGGGCAATTCACGAATCGCCCCTACGGTGTCAAACAAGGGAGATGCAATGAAAATTTTGCTGGTGGATGATCACGCTCTGTTCCGCGAGGGAATGCGCTATGTGCTGAAGCAGTTGCCCGAAGAGGTCGAGGTCATGGAAGCGGGGAATTTTCAGGACGGTCTGAAGTTTGCCGAGCTGCATCCAGAACTGGATCTGGCGTTGCTGGATTTGAATATGCCCGGCAGCGAGGGGCCGATTTCCATCAAATATTTTCATCAGCGCTATCCGCATATTCCCGTCGTTGTCGTGTCCGGCGAAGAGGATCGCGGCATCATGAGCAAGGTGATGAATTACGGTGCGATGGGTTTTGTGTGCAAGAACGCTACCGCAGCAGTGATGTTGGGTGCACTGAACCTGATTCTTTCGGGCGGCATATATATCCCCTCGCAACTCCTGCAAAAACCCGACATACCCGCCGCTGGCGATACCGGCGCAAAGGACGGGCGCAGTATGCGCACCAACGAGTACGGATTGACCGGGCGTCAGATGCAGGTGCTGACGCATCTGGCCGCCGGGCTATCCAACAAGGAAATCGCCGAAGCAGTTTGCCTTGCCGAAGGAACGGTCAAGATCCACGTGGCGGCGGTGTATCAAACCTTGCGTGTCGGCAGCCGTATGGAAGCCGTGCGCGTGGCGGAAAAACTCGGCTTGATCAATGACACAACTGGACATCCCTAATGGGAACCTCTGTAAATTCATTTTGCGGGGTGGCAGGCCGGACACGGCGTTGCGAAGCATCCGGGGCGGGCAGGCCTGCTGCTCCGCGCTCCCGCACCCGTCGGCTCCGCCGCACCGTGTCGCGCGGGCACCGCAAGGAGCCGCGCAGCGAATGACGAGACATATCAAATGGATAGGCGAGGAATGAGCGAGCACGCGACGCAGCGATTCGCCCGCAAAATGAATTTACAGAGGTTTCCTAATGGCTGAAGCGGGCGGCAATCTGCCAACCAACAAGCTGTTCATTTTGCTGCGTGAATCACGCTGGCTGCTGCTGGCCGCCGGCGCGCTGTATATCGCATTGATCCTGCATGGCTACAACCCCGCCGACCCTGCCTGGTCGCACAGCGCCAGCGGCGCGCAAACCGCAAACCCCGGCGGCACGCTGGGTGCGTATCTGTCCGATCTGCTGTTCTATCTGTTCGGTTTCTCCGCCTGGTGGTGTGTGCTGTTCATGCTACAACGCGTATGGGCTGGCTACCGCGAGTTGCGTGCCGACAGTATTTTCTGCAAGCGCACATTCTGGATATCCCTTATTGGTTTTGCGGTGTTGCTATTTGCCAGCAGCGCGCTGGAAGCGACGCGTCTTTACACGCTGAAAGCGACGTTGCCGCTGGTGCCGGGTGGGATGATGGGGCTGGCGATCGGTGATTTGCTGATGCGCTGGTTCGGCTTCACCGGCTCAACACTGTTGCTGCTGGCCCTGATGGCAACCGGATTCAGCGTGTTCAGCGGGCTGTCCTGGTTGCGTTTTGTGGACTGGCTGGGAACCGTGCTGGAAACCATTTACCGTTGGCTGCGTATAACCTGGCAAACCCGTCAGGACAAGCGTATCGGTGCCCATGCGATGAGCGAGCGTGTCGCCATCGTCGAGGAAGAAAAGAAGCGTGTCGAGGAACATCAGCCGATCCACATCGAAATGCCGTTGATGGAAGTGGCCAAATCGGCGCGCGCAAGCGAAGAAAGACAGGTGCCGCTGTTCGCCGACATGCCCGATTCGCCGTTGCCGCCGCTGCATTTGCTCGACGAAGCGGGGCAAATTGTCGAGGCGGTTTCAGCCGATACGCTGGAATTCACCTCGCGCCTGATTGAACGCAAGCTGAAAGATTTTGGCGTGGAAGTCAAAGTGGTCGGCGCCTATCCCGGGCCGGTGATTACCCGTTATGAAATTGAACCCGCCGTCGGCGTGAAGGGCAGTCAGATCACCAATCTGGTCAAAGACCTTGCACGTGCGCTGTCGGTGGTGAGCATCCGCCTGGTCGAGACCATCCCCGGCAAAGCGTACATGGCGCTGGAGCTGCCCAACCCGAAACGCCAGATGGTGCACCTGTCGGAGATTCTCAGCTCGCAGGTTTACGCCAACATGGGCTCGGCGCTGACCATGGCGATGGGCAAGGACATTGCCGGCAAGCCGGTGGTCGCCGATCTCGCCAAAATGCCGCACGTGCTGGTGGCGGGCACCACCGGCTCGGGCAAATCGGTGGCGATCAACGCAATGATCTTGAGCCTGCTGTACAAGAGTACGCCACAACAAGTGCGCCTGCTGCTGGTTGACCCCAAGATGCTGGAATTGTCGGTATACGAAGGCATCCCGCATCTGCTCTGCCCGGTGGTGACGGACATGCGTCAGGCCGCATCGGGGCTGAACTGGTGCGTGCAGGAAATGGATAGGCGCTATCGGCTGATGTCGGCGCTGGGGGTGCGCAACATTGCCGGCTACAACCAGAAACTGCGCGACGCGATCAAAGCGGGTGAGCCGCTGACCAACCCGTTCACGCTCACGCCGGAGAACCCCGAAGCGCTCGAAGAGCTGCCGCTGATCGTGGTGTTCATCGACGAGCTGGCCGACCTGATGATGGTGGTGGGCAAGAAAATCGAGGAGTTGATTGCGCGTCTGGCGCAAAAGGCGCGCGCTTCCGGCATCCACCTGGTGCTGGCGACGCAGCGCCCCTCGGTGGACGTGATTACCGGGTTGATCAAAGCCAATGTGCCGACGCGCGTGGCGTTCCAAGTGTCGAGCAAAATCGATTCGCGCACCATCCTCGACCAGATGGGCGCGGAAGCGTTGCTGGGGCAGGGCGACATGCTGTACCTGCCGCCCGGCACCGGCTATCCGCAGCGCGTGCACGGCGCGTTCGTATCCGATCAGGAAGTGCATCGCGTCGCCGAATATTTGAAAGCGCAGGGTATGCCGCAATACATCGACGGCGTGCTGAATTCGCTGGAAGAAGCAGACGAAGATGGTGAAGGCGGGCCGGCGCTGGATGCCGAAGCTGATCCGCTTTATGACCAGGCGGTGGAGATCGTGGTGAAAAATCGCCGCGCCTCGATTTCGCTGGTGCAGCGGCATCTGCGTATCGGCTACAACCGCGCCGCACGCCTGGTCGAACAAATGGAAGCCGCCGGGATCGTGTCGGCCATGCAGAGCAATGGCAATCGGGAAGTGATTGCGCCGGTGAGGGCAGATTGAGCCATGTAGGGCGGATGAGGCCGCAGGCCGTTATCCGCCGGATGACAAGCACGCGAGGCCTCACACATACGGCGGATAACGCTACGCTCATCCGCCCTACGCAAGCTTTTAGGAAGGTAATATGTTTTTAAAATTGCTAATCAGTATTTCGATCTTCTTGTTTACAGCGACGGCTCACGCCGGTGCCATCGAAAAACTGAAAACGTTTATCGCCGCCACTCATTCGGCACAGGCGAATTTCACCCAGGTGGTATTGGATCAAAACGGCAAGCGCCTGCAGAGCGCGTCCGGCATCATGCAATTCCAGCGTCCCGGCAAGTTTCGCTGGACTTACCAAAAGCCCTACGAGCAGATCATCGTCGGCGATGGCGCAAAATTCTGGCTGTACGACGTTGACCTTAATCAGGTGACCGTGAAAAAGCTGGATGCGGCATTGGGCAGCAGCCCCGCTGCGCTGCTTGCCGGCAGCAACGAGATCGAGCGCGGTTTTACGCTTAAAGAAAGCGGCCATCAGGACGGGCTCGATTGGTTGCAGGCGATTTCCAAAACGCAGGACAGCGGCTTCGAAAAGATTCTAATGGCGTTCAATGCGCAATCCGAGCTGGTCATCATGGAATTGAGCGATATGTTCGGGCATAAGACCGTGCTGCGTTTTGCCAATATGCAGCACAATCCAAAGTTGCCCGCACAACAATTCCAATTCACGCCGCCCAAGGGCGCGGATGTGATTGGGGAGTGACGCATAATGGGAACGCCTCCGGGAGCGCCGATTGTGGGAGCGCCGACGTCCTCGTCGGCATTTTTTTCAATTGCCGACGAGGACGTTGGCGCTCCCATCCACAAATTCTGGCACAGCCGTGGTTATCTGCCGCATTGCGATACGCCCGGCCTGCTTCAGTTCATCACTTTCCGGCTCAATGACTCGCTTCCGAGCCAAGTGTTGCGCCATCTCATGCAAGAGACTGACGATGAGATGCAAAGGTTTAAACGGATCGAGGCCCTTCTCGATGCGGGTCATGGGGAATGCTGGCTGGAACGTCCTTCTGTCGCAAATATCGTCGAAGATGCGCTGCTGCATGACGACGGGCAGCGCTATCGCTTGCTGGCGTGGTGTGTGATGCCCAATCATGTACATGTGTTGATCGAGACGCGGGCGGACTATCCCTTGCCAACATTAGTGCAAAGCTGGAAGTCATATACGGCGCGGCTGATCAACCGGCACCTCGGTCGAACCGGCACGGTGTGGATGCGCGATTATTTCGACCGTTATATTCGTGACGATCATCATCTTGCAGCGGTCATTGCTTATATCCATAGCAACCCCGTTAAAGCCGGGCTGGTGTCGAACGAGCATGAATGGTTACATTCCAGTGCGGGAGCGCCGACGTCCCCGTCGGCATTTTTCAAATTAGC
>CAZMWC010000119.1:0-6988 GCA_964569805.1 uncultured Gallionella sp. | reverse complement strand
GTGGGCATGCGACAGCATGATACATGTTTCGTTATTTATGTGTTGTTATACTAGTACGCTGGATGCGGCTGCTGCGAAGGGGCAATAGACATGGGCAATATCAAGCTGTTTGAATCTAAGCAGATTCGCTCCATCTGGAGCGAAGATGATCAGAAATGGTATTTCTCAATCATTGATGTGGTCGCGGCGTTGACGGACAGCCAGAATCCACGGGACTATTGGTATCGCATCAAACAGCGTGAAAAGATCAGCGGCATGGAACTGTCGACAATCTGTCGACAGTTCAAACTCGAAGCACCGGATGGCAAGTTGCGTGAAACAGACTGCTCCCATACCGAAGGATTGCTCCGCATCATCCAGTCTGTCCCCTCGCCCAAGGCTGAACCCTTCAAACGCTGGCTGTCCAAGGTGGGTTATGAACGGCTCGAGGAAATCGAAAACCCGGAACTGGCCGCCACACGGATGCGCGAGCTGTATAAAGCCAAGGGTTACAGCGACGAATGGATCGAAAAACGGGTGCGCGGCATCGCTGTCCGGGATGAGTTAACCAATGAATGGAAAAAGCGCGGCGTGAAAGAGCAGCGCGAATATTCCATCCTTACCGCTGAAATCAGTCGCGCCACGTTCGGTATGACTCCAGCCGAGTACAAGGCATTCAAAAGCCTCGACAAACCGGCGGACAATCTGCGCGACCACATGAACGATCTGGAGTTGATCTTTACGATGCTGGGTGAAGCGTCTACCACTGAAATTGCGTGTAATAAAGATGCGCAGGGCTATGTCGAAAATCGCAGTGCTGCCTTGGAAGGCGGATCAGTGGCAGGACGTGCGCGGCGCGACCTTGAGAAAAAATCCGGGAAACGAATTGCCAGCAAAGAAAATTACAAACAACTCCCCGAAGCGGCAGTGCGCAAAAGGGTGAGGAAGGGTTCATGAAATATTCGGGTAAAAAAATATGCAGCATCTGACCATCCTCGGCTCCACTGGCAGCATCGGCACCAGCACGCTGGATGTGGTGGCGCGCCACCCAGACAGGTTCAGGGTCATCGCGCTTACGGGGAGTAGCCAGATTGATTTATTGTTCCGCCAATGCGTGCAGTTCAAGCCGCGCTATGCCGTGTTGCTGGACGAAACCGCTGCCGCGCAGTTGCGCGAGCTGTTGCGCGAGGCAGGGGCAGACACCGAGGTGCTGTGTGGTGTGAATGCGCTGGAGCAAGTCGCGGTGTTGCCGGAAGTGGATGCGGTGATGGCATCCATCGTTGGCGCGGCGGGATTGCGCCCTACGCTGGCTGCGGCGCGCGCCGGCAAAAAGATATTGCTGGCGAACAAGGAAACACTGGTGATGGCAGGCAACGTATTCATGGATGCGGTGCGTGCCAGCGGCTCCGCACTGCTGCCCATCGACAGCGAACACAACGCTATTTTTCAGTCGCTGCCGCGCGGTTATGACGGCAATCCGGCGCGCAACGGCGTGCGCCGCATCCTGCTTACTGCGTCGGGCGGGCCATTCCGCGACACGCCGCTTGATCAATTGCAGAACGTCACGCCGGAACAGGCTTGCGCGCATCCGAACTGGAGTATGGGCAAAAAAATTTCGGTGGACTCCGCCAGCATGATGAACAAGGGGCTGGAAGTCATCGAGGCGCACTGGTTGTTCAACGCGAGCGCAGACGATATTCAGGTGGTGGTACATCCGCAGAGCGTGATCCACTCGCTGGTCGAATACGTGGATGGCTCGGTGCTGGCGCAACTCGGCAACCCCGATATGCGCACGCCGATCGCCTATGGCCTGGCCTATCCGGAGCGCATCGATTCGGGTGTGGCATCGCTGGATTTGTTCAAGGTGGCGACGATGAATTTCGAAGCGCCCGATCTCACGCGTTTCCCATGTCTGGCGCTGGCTTATCAGGCATTGCGCGCGGCAGGGACAGCGCCGACGGTACTGAATGCGGCGAACGAAGTGGCGGTGGCGGCCTTTCTGGACAAAAAAATCTCTTTTTTATCTATTCCCCGCATCATCGAGTCGGCGTTGAACGCGTTGCCGGTTAATGATGTCGAATGCTTGGATGATGTGCTTGGCGCGGATGTCGAAGCGCGTCGAGTTGCACATCAGCAAATCGGGAAAATAACATGATCACCTTGTTGGCCTTTATTGGCGCGATTGCGCTATTGGTAGTGTTCCACGAGTTTGGGCACTTTTTGGTAGCGCGCCGCTGCGGCGTAAAGGTGCTGCGTTTTTCGCTGGGCTTTGGCAAGGTGATCTACAGCAAACGCTTTGCCAACAGCGATACCGAATGGGTGGTATCCGCGATCCCATTGGGCGGCTACGTCAAAATGCTCGACGAGCACGAAGGCGAGGTGGTGCCCGGTGAATTGGATTACGCCTTTAATCGTAAACCGGTATTGCAACGCATAATGATCGTGGCAGCCGGGCCATTAGCGAATTTTTTGCTGGCCATCGTGCTTTACTTTGTGCTGTTCGTGCATGGCGTACCCGGGTTAAAGCCAATGTTGGGCGATATACCGCAAGGCTCTCCGGCAGCCATGGCGCAGATGCAAGCCGGCGAAACCATACTCACTATCAATGGCGAGGCAATCCCGAGTTGGCAGGAATTGCGCTGGAGGTTGTTGGAACTGGCCATGCGGCAGGATTCGGGGCATGTCTTGCAACGCGGCGAAGTCAAAATAGAAGCGCAAGATGCAGGCGGCGCACCGTTGTTTCACCTGCTGGATTTGAGTGGTTTGCAAGCGCAAGACCTGGATGGCGAATTTCTCAATAAACTTGGCTTGCGTCCCTATCAACCGGTTACCTTGCCCATCATTGGTAAAGTTGTCGAAGGCGGTGTAGCGCAGCGTGCCGGGCTGCAAAATGGCGACCAGATTTTACGTGCCAACGGGATTGCGGTACAGCGTTGGAGCGAAGTGGTTGAGATGGTGCGCGGACATCCCGGGCAACCGGTCCAACTTGATATCAAGCGTGGCGAAATAGCCTTGGATATAGCGGTGACTCCGCAAACAGTGGTTGAATCCGGTAAAACGGTTGGCAAGATAGGCGCGGCTCCGCAAATAGACAAAGCGGCATGGCAAGCCACGGTTACCGAGGTAAGTTATACGCCGGCCGATGCGCTTGGACGTTCCTTGCGCAAGACTTGGGAAATATCTGTCATCAGCCTGAAAATGCTGGGCAAGATGGTGATGGGCGAGGTGTCGATGAAGAACTTGAGCGGCCCGATCACCATCGCCGATTATGCCGGGCAGTCTGCCGAAATGGGGATGGCGGCTTATCTGGGCTTTCTGGCATTAATCAGTGTCAGCTTGGGGGTACTGAATTTATTACCTATCCCCTTATTGGATGGCGGGCACTTGCTGTATTATGTCGTCGAATTGATCAAGGGGCGACCGCTTCCCGAGCAGGCTTGGGAAATTGGCCAGAAAATCGGCATCGCATTGCTTGGCACACTGATGGCTTTTGCCCTATATAACGACATTAATCGCCTTATTTCAGGTTAAAAAATGAACACAAAAAAGCTTGCGGGATTGCTCTCGCTGTTCTGCATGTCTTCCGCTTGGGCCATCGAACCATTCACGGTCAAGGATATTCGTGTTGAGGGGATACAACGCACTGAAGCAGGCACGGTGTTCAGCTATCTGCCCGTCAAGGTCGGCGAGACCATGAATGATGAGCATGCGACAGCGGCGATACACGCTTTGTATGGCACCGGTTTTTTCAGGGAAGTGCGCTTGAAAGTAGAACGTGGCGTGCTGGTCGTGGTGGTGCGTGAGCGCCCATCGATAGCCAGCATCCAGATCAACGGTACAAAGGAATTTCCCAAGGATCAAATCAAGGAAAGCCTGAAATACGTGGGCTTGGCGGAAGCGCGCATCTTCGATAAAGGGGTGCTGGATAAAGCTACCCAGGAGCTGAAACGCCAGTACGTGGCGCGCGGCAAATATGGCGTGAGCGTGACGACTACCGTCACCGACCTGGAGCGCAACCGCGTCAACGTCGCGTTCAATGTGGTGGAGGGCGAAGTTTCCAGGATCAAACAGATCAATCTGGTCGGCAACCAGGTTTACAAAGAGAGCGAACTGCTGGATTTGATGAAACTCAGCACGCCCGACTGGATGAGCTGGTACAGCAAAAACGATCAGTATTCGAAACAGAAGCTGTCTGCCGATATGGAAGAATTGCGCTCTTTCTACATGGACAGCGGGTATCTCGAATTCAATATCAATTCCACGCAGGTTTCCATTACGCCCGATAAGAAGGATATTTACATCACCATCAATTTCATTGAGGGCCCAAAATACACCATATCCAAAGTGGAGGTGTCGGGCAACACCATCATACCCAAGGGGGAAATCGAGAAACTTGTTCAGTTGAAAGCGGGTGATACTTTTTCACGCAAAGCTTTGACCGAAACCAGCAAAAAGGTCGGCGAGCGCTTGGGGCAGGAGGGCTATGCCTTTGCCAACGTGAATGCCATCCCGGCGATGGACAAGGAAAAACATGAGGTAGCCTTTAACTTCGTGGTTGATCCCGCACAACGCGTGTATGTCCGGCGCATCAATATTGCGGGTAATGACAAGACGCGCGATGAAGTCATCCGCCGCGAATTTCGCCAGGTTGAAGGCGCGTGGTTCGATGAGGCGAAAATCAAAAAATCCAAGCAGCGCGTGGATAAACTGGATTTCTTTTCTGAAGTGAATGTGGAGACACCGGCAGTGCAGGGCGCGTCGGATCAGATGGACGTGAATGTTGCGGTGAAAGAAAAATCCACCGGCAGTATTAGCGCCGGCGTGGGTTTCTCTCAAGGTAGCGGAGTGACGCTGACCGCCGGTGTCACACAAGCCAACGTGTTCGGCAGCGGCAACCATGTTTCCACGCAAATCAATACCAGCAAGGTTAATCAGGTTTACGCCATTTCCACGACCAACCCCTATTTCACCGATGACGGTGTGAGCCGTGGCTTCGACTTTTACAAGCGTAACACCGATTCGAGCAGCACAGCGGTCAGCCGGTATTCATCCCATACGCTGGGTGGCGGTGTGCGTTTCGGTGTGCCGATCAAGGAGGATGAATATATCAGCTATGGCCTGGCGGTTGAAAGAACCCAATTGGGCCTGTTTTCAACGAGCCCGGCGCGGCTGACGCAATATGTGACAGATAACGGTTCAACGAATACCAACTTGTCCGGGACAATCGGGTGGGGCAAGGATAGCCGTGACAGCGCGATATACCCCACCGAGGGAACGGTGCAGCGCGCTTTTATGGAAATCTCTTTGCCGGTATTCGATACGCGCTACTACAAGCTGAATTACCATCACCAGCGGTTCTATCCGGTGAGCAGCGATTACACTTTGCTGTTGAATGGCGAAGCTGGTGTTGCGGGCGGCTATGGCGGCGAACCGCTACCGTTCTTCAAGAATTTTTATGCCGGTGGCATCGGCTCGGTGCGGGGCTTTGATTCCAATTCGCTGGGCCCGCGCGATACTACGGGCATGGTGTTGGGCGGTACACGCCGTTTGGTGGGCGGCGCGGAATTATTGATGCCGATCCCGGGAATGTCCAAGGATAAATCGGTGCGCTTGGGCGCATTTCTGGATGCGGGCGCGATTTATGGGCCGGGCGACCCGGTACCCGACAGCACGGGGTTGCGTTATTCTACCGGTGCGGCGATTACCTGGATTTCTCCGATGGGGCCGATCAAATTCAGCTATGCCAAGCCGCTCAACAAGCAAACGCAGGATAAGGTGCAACCGCTCCAGTTTAGCCTGGGCTCGATATTCTAAGGCTCATAAAACTGCGGGTTATGATGTATTAAGGAGAGAGTAATGAAGACAATGATCAAGGCGGGAATGTTTGCGGTGCTGCTGGGCGTGGGTTCGGCCGTGGCGGGTGATTTCAGGGTTGGTGTGGTGGATACCGAGCGCGTGTTGCGCGAATCCGTTCCGGCGATAAAAGCGGAAAAGAAAATTGAAAAAGAATTTTCGGTGCGTGATCAGGAAATCAAAAAGCTGATGAAGCAGGCGAAAGAGCTGCAAGCTTTGCTGGAGAAAGAAGGCAGCAAACTTTCGGATGCCGACCATCGCAACAAAGAGCGCGAATTGACCGCGATGAATGTGAATCTGCAACGCATGCAGCGCGAGTTCCGCGAAGATTTGAATCTGCGCAAGAACGAGGAGCTGGCTATTGTGCTTGAGCAAGCCAACAAGGCGGTGCAGGCGGTAGCCGAGGCAGACAAGTACGACCTGATTTTGCAGGAAGCGGTGTATCGCAATCCCAAGATAGATGTCACCGACAAAGTGATCAAGCATCTCGCCATTGAAAAAACCGACAGCAAAGACAGCGGCAAAAATAGCAAATAAGCCGTGTGAGCATGACTTCATATTGTTTGACAGATATTGCCGCACAGCTTGGCGGGCGCGTGTTGGGTGGTGGCGGGGTGCGGGTGACGCAGATCGCCACACTGGAAAACGCGCAGCCGCACCACATCAGCTTTCTCACCAACAGCAAATATCGGGCGCAGCTTGCCGGCACCAAAGCGGGTGCAGTCATATTGGGTGAGGCCGATGCGGATGCAACCAGCCTGCCGCGCATCATTTCGGATAACCCCTACGCCTATTTTGCCAAGGTATCCGCTTTGCTCAACCCATTGCCGGAAGCCAAGCCGGGTGTGCATTCTGCAGCGGTCATCGGCGATGGTGCGAAAATAGACGTGACGGCCAGTGTCGCCGCAACTGCCGTTATCGGCGAAAACGCGGTGATCGGTGCGTATTCGGTGGTTGGCGAAGGGTGCTACATTGGCGCAAACACGGTTATTGGCAGCCATGCGCGCCTGTACCCGCATGTGGTGATTTATCAGGATTGCGTGATTGGCGACAACCTGATCGCTCACGCGGGCAGCGTGATCGGATCGGACGGATTCGGCATCGCGATGGACGAAGGCCGCTGGATCAAGATCCCGCAGATCGGGCGCGTGGTGAT
>CAZMWC010000118.1:0-7030 GCA_964569805.1 uncultured Gallionella sp. | reverse complement strand
CAGGTAATTCGCGGGCATGGCCCGCTCCTACAAATTCCAACTGCGGTTTTTAGGGTCAAATGACCAAGTAGGTGTAGCCGGGTTCGTAGGGGCGATTCATGAATCGCCCGCACAGCCACCGGCTACAAGAACGCATAATCCAGCGCCATACCGGCGAACACCGTCGCGCCGAACCAGTTGTTGTGCAGGAATGCCTTGAAACAGGCTTCGCGCTGGCGGTTTCTGATCAGGGTGTAGTGATAAAGCGAAATACTTCCGGCAACCAGCAATCCCGCGTAATAAACCCAACCCGAGCCGATCACTTGCCCCGCCACCGCGAGCAACGCCAGCGTGATGGCATAGCAGGCCATTACTGCAATTACATCATATTGGCCGAATAACAGCGCCGATGAATGGATGCCGAGATGGATGTCGTCGTCGCGATCCACCATCGCGTATTCGGTATCGTAAGCGATTGCCCAGAACATGTTGGCGAGCAGCAGCAGCCATGCCACCGGGGGCACGTTGCCGAGCTGTGCGGCGAATGCCATCGGGATGCCGAAGCCGAAGGCGATGCCGAGATAAGCCTGCGGAATGGCGAAGAAACGTTTGGTGAACGGGTAGCTGGCGGCGAGGAATACTGCCGGAACGGACAGCAGCAGCGTCAGATTATTCAGCGGCAGAATCAGCAGGAAAGCGGCGAGCGTGAGAGCCGCAGCCAGCCACAGCGCTTCACCGGATGCGATGCGCCCGCTGGTGATGGGGCGCTCGCTGGTGCGTTTGACATGCTTGTCGATGTGGCGATCCGCGTAGTCGTTGATGACGCATCCGGCCGAGCGCATCAGCGTGGTGCCGAGCGTGAAGATGACAACGATGTGCCACGCCGGATGACCGTTTCCCGCGATCCACACGCCCCACAGCGTCGGCCACAGCAGCAGCAAAATGCCGATGGGGCGGTTCAAGCGGGTGAGCTGGTAGTAGAGCGATAGGCGTTCGGTAAGAGTCATTTTTTCAAGTGCAGAATTTCCGGTAAAAACACTTCCGTTACCAGCAGCGGCGCGCCGTGCAGGTAGAACAGTGAGCGACGCGCCCATAACCGGCCGGGCGGATTATCCAGTGCTGCGGCGGCGCGCTGATACAGCGGGTGGTGCGCGCGCAACGCCTGATAATGCAGCGGCTGGCGCTCGATCAGCGGATGGGCAAACAACAGTGCGCCGAGAGGTTTGCTACCCAGCTCGCGCACCTCGGCCCACGCGCCGCGCAGATGCGCTTGGGCGCACGCGCTATGCGCAAACACTACCGGCTGATCGTCGGCATACAGGAATACTTCGCGCGACCAGGCGAGCTGCTGCGGCGCGATGCCGAGCAGCGCGGATTCGTCGAACGCGATATGCGCCAAACCGTTGCGCAGATTGCGCACCGCGAAACGATGGCAGCGTTGCTGGATGCGCAGCGTCAGCGAGCCGCGATCACGCAACCAGGGTGCGAGTTCGGCGGTGCAGCCCAAGGCCGCGCCATGCCAGAATTTGTCTGTTCTGATTTCGTTAGGCTGATTTTTTTCAGGCATGCAAGTAGTCATGTTTGTTTGCCATCCAGCGTTGCAGATGTGCGCGCGCTGTTTCCGGGAATTCACGCAGCAATTCATCGGCGGTTTGTCGCGCCTGATTCAATAAATCTTCATCTGTGCTGATATCGGCGAAGCGTAACATCGCCACACCGCTTTGTCGCGCGCCGAGCAATTCGCCCGGTCCGCGCAAGTGTAAATCCTGTTGCGCGATGGCGAAACCGTCAGTGCTCTCAAAAATGATTTTCAGGCGCGCCCGCGCCAGTTCCGAGAGCGGTTGCTGGTACAGCAGGATACACAGGCTGTGCGCCGCACCGCGCCCGACCCGCCCGCGCAACTGGTGCAGTTGCGCCAGCCCCATGCGTTCGGCGTGGTCGATTACCATCAGGCTGGCATTGGGCACATCCACGCCGACCTCGATTACCGTGGTGGCGACCAGCAGTTGCAGTTCGCCCGCCTTGAATGCGGCCATCACGCGCGCTTTTTCGGCGCTGTTCAGTTTGCCGTGCACCAGCCCGACGCGCAGCTCGGGAAAAGCCTGTGTGAGCATGGCATGTGTTTCAAGTGCGGTTTGTAATTGCAGAGTTTCAGATTCGTCGATCAGCGGGCAGACCCAGTAGGCTTGCCGCCCTTCCATGCAGGCGGCGCGTACCCGCTCGAAGACTTCGTCGCGGCGTGCGTCACCGACCAGTTTGGTGGCTACCGGCGTGCGTCCCGGCGGCAATTCATCAATCACCGACACATCCAGATCGGCGTAGTAGCTCATCGCCAAGGTTCTCGGGATCGGCGTGGCGCTCATCATCAACTGATGTGGTTCTTTGCCTTTGTTGCGCAGGGCAAGGCGCTGCTGCACGCCGAATTTATGCTGCTCATCCACGATGGCCAAGCCGAGTTTATGAAATTCGATCTGCTCCTGAAATAGGGCGTGTGTGCCGATGGCCAACAGCGTTTCACCGCCGGCGATGCGCCCGGCGGCGAGATTTTTCTCTTTTTTCTTCAGGCTGCCGGATAGCCATGCCGGTTCGATGCCGAGGGGCGCAAGCCAGTCGCGCAGCTTGAGATAATGCTGTTCGGCGAGAATTTCCGTCGGCGCCATGAACGCGACCTGATAGCCGTTTTCGATGGCCTGCAAGGCGGCAAGCGCGGCGACGATGGTTTTGCCGCTGCCGACATCGCCGAGCAGCAGGCGCTGCATCGGGTGGGGGCGGGCAAGGTCGTGGCTGATTTCGGTGAAGCTGCGTTGCTGTGCCTTGGTCAGGGAAAATGGCAATTCCTTGATCAGGCGCGCGGTAAATTTTTGCTGGGCGGCCAGTGCTGGTGCAATACGTTTGCCGCGCTCGCGGTGATGTATGCGCATCGACAGTTGCTGCGCCAGCAATTCGTCAAACTTGATACGCCGCCAAGCGGCATGACTGCGATCTTCCAGAATGCTGGCCGAAATGTCCGGCGGCGGGTTGTGCAGCAGTTGGAGGCTTTCCGCAAAGCCTGCCAAGTGCAATTTTTGCAGCAACGCATCGGGCAAAGTGTCGGTTAGCGGCAGCGTCTCCAGCGCGTTGGCTACCAGTTTGCGCAACGCCATTTGCGACAGTCCCGCAGTCGTCGGGTACACCGGCGTGAGGCTCGGTTGCAATGGTGTGCCATCATCCACCGCACGGCATTTCGGATGCACCATCTCCAGCCCGTAATAGCCCATGCGCACCTCGCCGACGGCACGTATCTGTTTGCCTTCCGCAAGCTGTTTTTGCTGGCTGGGATAAAAATTCAGGAAGCGCAAATACAGCTCGCCGCCGTTATCCTGCAAACGGCAAACCAAGGTGCGGCGCGGGCGGAAGGTTATTTCGCTGTGGGAGATGATGCCCTGCACCTGCGCGGTCATGCCGGGCTGCAGCGTGTCTATTGGCGCGAGATGCGTCTCGTCCTCATAACGCAACGGCAGATGCAGCAGCAGATCGGTTCGGTGATGGATACCGAGCTTGGCAAGCTTGCCTAGTGTAGTGGGAGAGATTTTTGCCGGAGGCACAGCGTCCTGCTAATCCTGCTGAACCGCCAGCACTCCATCCATCTCTACCAACGCGCCGCGCGGCAATGCGGCCACACCCACGGCAGCGCGCGCCGGATAGGGTTGGTGGAAATAGCCTGCCATGATCTCGTTCACTTTGGCGAAATGTGCGAGGTCGGTGAGATAGACATTCAACTTGGCCATGTCGTCGAGGCTGCTGTCGGCGGCATTCGCCACCGCGCGCAGATTTCGGAATACGCGATGGATTTGCGCCTCGATGCCTTCTTCCATTTGCATGGTGGTTGGATCAAGGCCGATCTGCCCGGACAAATACACCGTATGATCGACGCGCACCGCTTGCGAGTAAGTGCCGATGGCAGCGGGCGCATCGGGGGTCTGGATGACTTGTTTGTTTAGCATGTTCCCTCTGTTTTAAAGTTAGTCGCTAAACCGGGCGAACCAAAACTAGAAAAATGCAGGGCGCGAATTCATTCACGCCTGAAAAATTCAAGAAGCGCGGACACCGCCAGCCATCCCGGCACAGGCGTTTTCCAGCGCGCTGGAAGCTTGATCGAAGGCATTAAATACCGCATCCATGGCCTTTGTGCCGGCGCCGAAATAATGCTCCGCATCAATGGTCGGACGCTCCCCGCTCAATAATTTTTCATCCAGCAATTTGAGGAATATCTGAACGGCGGCATGCGTTTCCTTCCATGCCTGGGTAAATGATGCGGCTTGGCTCAAATCGGCATGAGCCAGCTCATTATTGACGCTCACCATTGTTTCGCTGACGCGCTCCTCCAAGAAACGGAGTTTGACGCGGGCGACGCTGGAACAATAATTTTTTGCTGCTACGCTGGAGCCTATCCCGCGTGCCTGCCCCAAGCTTTCTGCCACGCCGGGAAGTTTGCTCCATAACGCGTCCACCAGCGCGGTATCGGCGGCGCACATACCGGCAATCTGGCTGCGCTCGGCGACATCTCCCATCGAATACAGCACGGCGCGAATAAGCTCGCTGTGGCGCTTGAAGCTAACCTCCGCAGGCAGCGCCAGCGCTTCTCTGCTCAATGTGCGCCAATCATTGCAGATGCTTTCCCAGCGCTTCGCCGTCATCAAACCCCGACCGTGCGCGGCATCCAGCGCGGCAATATCCTGCACGATCGCCGCTTGTTTTTGCTCGATCCGCGTTTTGAACGATTTGTCGCCGCTCAAAAAAACATTCACCATGCCGCGATGCTGCTGCAAATCAACCAGCAACTGCTTGACCAGACGATTGACGCGAATGCCTTCTATGCGGGTTGCCAGACATTGGCGCCAACTGTATTTGTTGGCGGCATAGGCAACACCGATGACAGCAATGATCAGAAGCAAAAAAAGCATTGATTCGTAGCTAACCATGAAAAATCTCTCTCTAAATCCCCAGAAGTTTTTCCAGGGGGTTGTTTTCTGTCGGGTTATTTTCCGGAGCTAGCCAAGGCACCGCGCATACCGACAGCCAATGCGGCGAGATGCGCTGCCATGCCGGCGGTTTCGTTGGCGATACGGCTGTTCTGCTGGGTGCTCTCGGCGATTTGCTCCACATGCCGCGCAATTTCCCCGCTGTTTGCGCTCTGCTGTTGCGCCCCGGTGGCGATCTGGTGCACGCAGTCCAGAGAAGCTATCGCCTGGGTGTCAATTTTGGCCAGCGCTTCGGTGACCCCGTTGGCGTGTTCGGCGCTTTCCTGCGCTTGTGCGCTGGCGGAGGCCATGTGGTCAACCGCCTGCCGTATTTCGTTTTGAATGGTATCGACGGTGTGCGTGATTTCATCGGCGGATGTGCGCGCCCGCTGCGCCAGTTTACGCACCTCATCGGCCACCACGGCAAACCCGCGGCCTTGCTCTCCGGCGCGCGCCGCCTCGATAGCGGCATTTAACGCGAGCAAGTTGGTCTGGTCGGATATTTCTCTGATCACGCTGGTGGATTGGCCGACTTCAGCCGAACGTTGCGCCAGATGATCCATCAGTTGGGCGGCCTCGTTGATGGCGCGCGCCAAAGATTTAACTTCATCGGAAGATTGTGCGATAGCGCGGCTTCCCGCTGATGACAAATCGCTGACCGCATGGGCGGTCTGCTCGGCATCGCGGCTTTGTGCCGCCATTTCGGCGATGCTGGCGGATAATTCTTCCACGGTTACCGCCATTTGCGAGGTCGATTCCTGTTGTTGGGTCGCAGCACCGGCCACCAGCGTGGCATTGCCCTTCAATTCAACCGTGGCATGCGCCACTTCGGCAGCGGCATCGCGAATATTGGCAACGATGCGCCCCACCTCTCTGGCGGTATCGTTGAACTGCCCCGCCAGCCGGGTTCCCTCATCGGCACCCATCGGGGTCACGCGAACATTGAAGTCGCCGTTTTCCAGCCGGATATTCGCTTCATGCAACATGCCAAACAACCGGGTAAAAGAGAGGCATAGCGAGGCCAGCAAATACCATGAAAATAGCGTCAAGGTGCCAAACAGCAAAACTGTGGACAGCGACAACGAATGGCCGACGACCGCGCTATAGGCGAGCGCGCCGAATGACGACGAGGCCAGCGCGGCAGCCAACATAATTTTCCATTGCAAAGAGCAACGACCCAGCCAGGCTGTCGCAGGTAAAAAACCGGAATGCGGTTGATTCAAGGCTATCCCCTCCACGGTATATAGTTAATCACGTCAGGGCTCGAGGTGGCAATTCAGGCGGCACATGCTCCTCAAGCGGTGAGTATGACTTTGATTGTCATGCGGTATCATACACCCGATGTCGGCAAATGCCCATATTGCCTATACGTGAATCGCATCGGCAGAAATTGGCTCATGTTGCCGGGCTTGCCGCGATGGGAGTTAGAAATTTACTATCACTAAAAGGGTTGCACGCTGTGAACATATCGAGCTATGAAGATTTATTGAATGCTGCAAATATGCAGGCTGAACCGCAGCGTTTGCTATTTGTATTTGCTGGAGCCGAACTGCCGGATGACTGCACCGCAGGGCAAAAAGAGCAGTTTCAAGCCCGCAAAGGCGGAGCATTGTCGCCGGTGATGTGCGTTGATAAATTGGCGGGCGAACGCGGCAGCTTTGCCGGTTTGGTCGAAGAGTCACGTCAGACGGGCGCAAGCTGGGATGTCGTATTTGTGGCGTGTATGCCTGTGCAATCCGATGCCGCGCCAGACGGCGACGAAACCGGGCAAGCATTTAGAGTCATGATCAAGTCCATTCAGGATGGCAAGATCGGCAATTTTCTTGCCTTCAGCCCGGAGGGAGCGTTGCTTCAGCTTGTTGCATCTTGAAGAGGCTCCCTAAAAATTTGGAGCTCACCAAAATACAAGGCATGTAGCGGGTGCCCGCAAATGTGAGCTTTTAGTCTTACTGTGTCACAAAGCGATCAAGGGATGCAGTGCAAGGCAAAATCGGGCGAAGTGGGTCAAGCAGGGATGGGCGGCTTGCCGTTGCCGCCCAACTCGCAAAAAG
>CAZMWC010000117.1:0-7035 GCA_964569805.1 uncultured Gallionella sp. | reverse complement strand
AAAAAACGCACCGCATTGCGCCCTGAATTTTTGGCCTGATACATTGCCAGATCGGCTTGTTTTAACAGGGTATCCACCGATTCCGCATTGCCGTGGTACAGGCACACGCCGATGCTGGGCGAACTGTGGCATTCGTTGTCCTTGAGCCGGTAGGGAGCCGACAGGGATACGCGGATTTTTTCGGCGATCAGCGCGGCTTTTTGCGAAGCCTGTGCCGCGTCCGCATCAAGCTTTTCGAGCAACACCACAAATTCATCTCCGCCGAACCTCGCCACGGTATCCACCTCGCGCACGCAGGACTGGATCCGCGCTGCCACTTCAATCAGCATCAGATCGCCATAATTGTGCCCCAGCGTATCGTTGAGCACCTTGAAACGGTCCATGTCGAGAAACAACACCGCGCCATATTGGTTGTGGCGCGCCGAACCGGACAGCGCCAGTTGAAAACGATCCAGCATCAGGCGGCGGTTCGGCAAATTGGTCAATGCATCATAAAACGCCAGATTGTGAATCTCATTTTCGGCCTGTTTGCGTTCGGTAATATCGCTGAAGATGGAAACATACTGGGCGGTTTTCTGCTCCTCATTCTTGACGGCGGTGATGGTCAGCCACTTCGGATATATCTGCCCGTTTTTGCGCCTGTCCCACACCTCGCCGGTCCACGAGCCGGTCTCCAGCAACTGCTGCCACATCGCCGCATAAAAAGCTTTGTCATGGCGGCCCGAGCTGAGCACGCTCGGGTTTTTGCCGAGCACCTCTTCTGGGGCATAACCGGTGATGTCGGTAAATGCCCGGTTGACGCGGATGATATTTGCGTCGGCATCGGTAATCAGGATCGCTTCATGGGTCTCGAATGTCGTCGCCGCGACACGCAATTGCTCGTTGGCCACACCCAATTCGAAGGTGCGCTCTTTCACCCGGTCTTCGAGATGCGCCGACAGCTCGAGCAGGCGCGCCTCATTTTCGCGCGACACTTTTAACAGCGCGTTGAACCCGTCGGCCATTTCGTTGAAGCTATCGCCCACCCGCCCGAGCTCGTCATGTGTGCCGAGGTCGATCCGCTCGCGCAAATCGCCGCCGGCAAAGACGTGCGCCGAATGAGCCAGCGACCGGATATTGCCGATAATGGCGCGGGAAATGCCTATTGCCAAATAAGCCAGCGCCAACAACAACAGCAAAGCGCTGCCGACACTGACACGTAATATATTTTTCGCCCGTGTGATGCGCGCCTTGATGAGCGCTTCGGCCGCCGGCAACAGCGCTTCTTGCAGCTTTATATAATTGCCGTCAATCGCCCCGGTGGACATCCCGAAAAAATCATCGGGGCGCGCGGCGAAACGGCCGGTGAGAATATCCGCTGCCACATGATTGGTAATCTGCCGTGCGGCATGGGCAATTTCCCCGGACGCGGTCGAGATCAAGCCTTGCAGCGCCGGGTTATAGCGGGCCGTTTTGTCGAAACTGGTATCCAGCAGTCCGGTCACCTCGCCGAGTTCGGCAACCAGGTTGTTCATTTCCGCCATTTGCTGCGCGGTGGCCTGCTTTCTGGTCAAAATGGCGGTGCCGTACGCGCGTAACCGCCCGAGATGCTCGATCGCATGGGGCAGCTTGTTAACGATGGTGTCGATCAGGTAGAACGTGCCCAACTCATCGTCCAAAGTCAGCCCATAATCATCGGCAATCTCCCCTTCGAATGCCCGTACCCGGTCAATCAGGCGGTTATGGGCGACAAAGTTCTCATCGACCCCCCAATTAAGCCCCTCTTTGCACAGATGATCCCAGTCTGCCCTGATACGCCGGAAACTTTCGCTTGATACCAGGCCGGGAGCCAGTTTTCCCTCCATTGCAGCGAATGCCTCGGATACCTCTTTTCTCTTATTGGCGCGACGATCCCGCATGGCCTCGCCCCCGCCGAGCAGTCCCGCCGAAAGCCCCCGATGTTGCTGGAGAGCCTGTAAAGCAGGGGCAAATGGCTTGATTATCTCAATGCCTTTCAATTCACGCTGCAAGGTATTGATGGTCTGTTCAAGGCTGACGAACAAACTGTAGGTCACTACCGTAATTGCCACCAACGATATCAACCCCAACAGCAGGAATTTTCTGGTGATATCCAGACGGCTCATCAGCGCGACGGCCGGAGAGAAAAATGCCTGAATTAACTTTTGTTTGGACATCATTGCCATGCGATTATCATCTTCACTGTCACTTCCGGGTACGGCATTATGTGTCCCTATAGGTTGTTATGCCGCTCTTGTAGGTGCGAATTCATTCGCACATAAGCTCTTGTTCGTGCGAATGAATTCGCACCTACATACACCTCAGCTGCGTTTTTTAGGTTCATCAATCGCCCATACCCAGCAATTTCTCGAATTCTTCAATCGGCACGGGCTTGCTGAACAAATAACCCTGATACGCCATGCAGCCGCTTTGCTTGAGAAACCCCAGCTGCACTTCGTCCTCCACGCCTTCAGCGATCACGTTCAGGTGGAAATTCTGCGCCATGTCGATGATGGTTTTCACCATTACGGCATCATTGGTGTCGGTTGCAATATCACGCACAAAACTCCGGTCGATCTTGAGTTGATCAAGCGGTAGTTGCTTCAGATAGGATAGCGACGAGTAGCCGGTGCCGAAATCGTCCAGCGACAACGTGATCCCCAGCGCTTTCAGCGCTTGCATTTTCGTGACCACATCGGCGATATCATTCAACACCACACCCTCGGTCAGCTCCAGTTTCAGGCGCGATGGATCAACCTTATACGCATCTATCGCCGCTGCCACCTTGCCCACAAAATCATGCATGTGGAACTGCCGCGCACTGACGTTGACGGCCAGTGTCAAATCGCGTGTTTGCGGGTGGCTGTTCCATAGCGCAAGTTGCCGGCAGGCCGTTTCCAGCACCCAATTCCCGATATCCAGAATGAGCGAACTCTCTTCGGCAACTGCAATGAATTGCGCCGGCAAAACCATGCCGCGTTTCGGGTGTATCCAGCGCACCAGCGCTTCTGCCCCCAGCGGGCGATGCCCGTCATCCACCTGTATCTGGTAATACAAGCGCAATTGCCCATCGGGCACGGCATGGCGCAAATCCCTCTCCAGCGCGGCATGTGCCTCCACCGCATGCTGCATGGCGGGGTCGAAGAAGCGCACCGCATTACGCCCCGAATCCTTGGCCTGATACATCGCCATGTCGGCATGTTTGAGCAGTACCTCCACCGGCTCTTCATTGCCCCGATACAGGCATACGCCGATGCTCGGTGAGCTGTGGTATTCATGCTCCTTGATCTGATAATGTTCGGATAGTGCAATGCGAATCTTCTCGGCGATCAGCGCGACTTTTTGCGAAGCCTGTTCCGCGCTCTTATCGACTTCCTCGAACAGCACCACAAACTCATCACCGCCCAACCGCGCCACGGTATCCGCCTCACGCACACAGTAACGGAGCCGTTCAGCCACCTCAATCAGCAGCAGGTCGCCATAATCGTGCCCCAGCGTATCGTTGAGCGTTTTGAACCGGTCCATGTCGAGAAACAGCACCGCACCATAATGATGGCTGCGCGCCGACACCGACAGCGCCAGATGGAAACGGTCCAACAGCAAGCGGCGGTTGGGTAATTTGGTCAGCGCATCATAGAACGCCAGATTATGGATTTCTTCCTCGGCCTGTTTGCGTTCGGTAATATCGCTGAAGATGGCGACATATTCGGTGGTTATTCCTTGCCCATCTTTGACGGCGGTGATCGTCACCCGTTTTGGGTAAACCTGCCCGTTCTTGCGCCTGTCCCACATCTCGCCTGACCACGAACCCTTACCCAGCAACTGCTGCCACATCGCCGTATAAAACTCCTTGTCCTGGCGTCCCGAATTCAGGATGCGCGGGTTCTCGCCCAGCACCTCTTCCGAGGTATAGCCGGTTATCTCCTGAAATGCCTGATTGACGCGGACGATATTCGCATTGGCATCGGTGATCAGGATGGCTTCGTGCGTCTCGAAGGCTGTCGCCGCAATGCGCAATTGCTCTTCGGCAGCATGTTGTTCGGTGATGTCTTGCGCCATCCCTATTGAACGCAGCGGTTTTCCGGACTTATCAAATCTACTGGTGCAATGCTCGCGCACCCACTTGATACGTCCATTCGCAAAGCGCAACCGGTGCACACTATCGTAGGGCTGGCGATCTTCCAGCGATCGCATATAAGCCTGATTCACCTTATCGCGGTCATCGGGGTGGATCACGTTCAGGAAATTCTCATAGGAGGGCGAGAACTTTTTCGGGTCAAGTTCAAATATCCGGTAAGTCTCATCCGACCAGAACAACGCGCCACTCGCCAGGTCCAGCTCCCAGCCACCCAACCGCCCAAGCCGCTGTGCTTCGTTGAGCAGATACTGATTGTGCCGCAACTCCAGCACTGCCCCGCTCAACTGCTCCTGGCTATCGCGCAGCGCCTTTTCGATATGCTCGCGCTCGATGATTTCTTCCTGCAACTGCTCGTTGCTCACATTCAATTCGCGGGTGCGTTCCTCGACGCGCTCTTCCAGCGTACGGTACAGCGCCTGCAGATTTTCGGCCATGCGGTTAAAAGAACGCGCCAGCACACCGATCTCATCCATGCCGGAGTCATCGACATGTTTATTCAAGTTGCCCCGTGCAATCTCATCGGCATTTTGCGCGAGCTGCCGGATTCGCGTGACCATCTGCCGCCCAAAAAAGAAGGCGGCCAATCCGCCCAACACGGCCAATGCCAACAGCGCCCCCAGCAGGTTCTTGCGTTGCTGGTAAAGAGGTGCGAAGGCCTCGTCGGCATCCATTTTGACCACCATCCCCCAGCGCAATTCCGGCAGATAATTCCATGCGGCAACCACCTGTTTGCCGCTATAGTCAACTCCCACGCCCTTGCCACGCTGTCCCGCCAAGGCGTGGCGCATCGGGGCAGCCGTCGTTTTCAAATCCAGCCTGCGCTGCATAGCGGCCTGCGAATCGCGCTTGAGCGGCGCAACGAACACCGCGGTGTCAGTGCCCGTCAATTTCGCCAGCAAAGTTTCACCGGTCGCGCCCAGGCCGATGTTGTCGCCCGCCACCCGGTAAATTTGCTGCGTATCAAGCTGGAAGGCAACTACCCCCAGCAACACACTTTCACGGATAACCGGTGCGCTGACAAATGCAGCCGGCGCATTGGAAGGCGCGTAATGTTCGAAGTCGGAAATGCTGCTTTCCAAGGTCATGCGTGATTCGCGAAATGCCTGTGCCAACTGCGAATCGCGATAGGGGCCGCTGATCAAATTTGTCGCAAAATCCGATTCGTGCTTATGGGTATAGATGATTTCGCCCTGCGGCGTAATCAGAAACACGTCGTAAAACAGCGCGTCCTCACCCTTGCCAATATAAGCGGCGAAATCCCTGTCGAATGGCTTGGTCGCCTTGCGGTATTCCGCCGAATCGGCACCATAGCGCGTGTAGGTGCGCGACAATTCCGGCATGGCCTCTTCCACCAGCTTGCTGCGCGCCAACAGTTGTGTATTCTGGCTGCGTTCAGCCAAATAGTTCTTGATCTCCAACGTTTTTTTATCCGCCAGGTGCGACATCCTGCCCAACGTTTCGTTGCGCAACGCGTCTTCGTTTTGTCGCAGGCTCAAATACCCGAATGAAGCCAGCGGCAGTAGCGCAACCACGACGAACCAAAGTACCAAGCGCCAAACGATCGGGGTGTTTTTCATCCCGCGATCTTGGATCATGGCAGCGCTCCCGGCAACGTTTGCTGTAAGGCCAGCCATTCCGCGCGGCTGCGATTAGACAGAAAGGGGGCGGGATGAACCGGCCGCGCGGATTGCCAGACAATCTCGAACTGCCCATCGGTGCGCGCCTTGCCGATATACGCCGTTTTCCACAGGTGCCGGGTGTCGTAATCAACCGCCACGATGCCCTCCGGCGCAAGCAGGGTTTGCTGCGCCAGCGCAATTTTTAGTATCGCCAGATCGGTGGAGCCTTGGCTGCGCGCCGCATCCACCCAGAGTTTCACGCCGATATAGGAGGCTTCCATCGGATCATCCAGCACGCGATCCTCGCCGAAGCGCTTCTTGAATCGCGCGACAAAGGCCTTGTTCTCCGCATTATCCAGACTCTGAAAATAGTTCCATGCGGCGTAATGCCCTGTCGTCAGATCAGCCCCCATTGCCGCCAATCCGCTCTCTGCAACACTGGTGGAAAATACCGGCGTTCTTTCCGTGCCGATGCCCGCTTCATGCAGCGCGCGAAAGAAATGCAGGTTGCTATCGCCATTCAGCGTGTTCAATACAAAATCGGGGTGCTGCGCGGCAATCTCTTTCACCACCGCCGCCATATCGCTTGCGCCCAGCGGCACGTACCGCTCGCCCAGCAACTGCCCGCCCTGCGCGAGCAGCACATCCTTGGCCATCAGGTTTGCGGTGCGCGGAAAAATATAATCCGAACCGATCAGGTAAAAGCGCTTGCCTTTATGCTGCAACGCCCATAACGCCATCGGGATAATTTGCTTATTGGGTGCCGCGCCGGTATAGATAATATCGGGTGATTGCTCCAGCCCTTCGTATTGCAGCGGATAGAACAGCAGGTGGCGGTGTTTCTCGACGACGGTCTTGACCGCCTTGCGGCAGGCGGATGTCCAGCAGCCGAACAATGCCTGCACGCCATCCTGGGTGATGAGTTTTTCGGCTTGTTGCGCGCAGTATGCGGCATCAGATCGGCAGTCGGCGACGACCATCTCAATCTGACTGCCATTCATTCCACCTGACTGATTAGCCTCTTCCACCGCCAGCCGCAGCGCATCCACCAGCGGTGTTTCATTCGATGCCATTGTGCCGGTAAGCGAATGCAGCACGCCGATCTTGATGCCGGGTTTGGCGCGATCATGCAGTGCCAGTGCCAGCACCAACGCCAATAGCAGCGCCAGCAATAACACCAGATTTGTTTTACTAAGAAGCTGGTTTTGCATGGTCGGTAGGTACGTTTTACTCATAAGTCAGAAATAAAGTCTACAATTCTGGAACTAAATGCCATCGCAC
>CAZMWC010000116.1:0-7036 GCA_964569805.1 uncultured Gallionella sp. | reverse complement strand
GCACGATGATCACCGTGGCATAGACGATGGCCGAGCGCACTTCCAGCGTGGCGGCAGCGATGACTTCGGCGACCGGGCGCGGGCTGGCCGCGGCACGGTTGAGCTTGAGCCGGCGCAGCACGTTCTCGACACCGACCACCGCGTCATCGACCAGTTCGCCGATGGCGATGGCCAGCCCGCCCAGCGTCATGGTGTTGATCGACAGATCGAAATAGCGGAATACCAGCGCCGTAGCCAGCAGCGACACTGGAATCGCCATCAGCGAAATCACTGTGGTGCGAACGTTGAGCAGGAACAGGAACAGGATCGCCGCAACCAGGATCGCGCCATCGCGCAGCGCCTCTTCCACGTTGTTGACCGAGTGCTCGATAAAGTCTGCCTGCCTGAACAGGAAAGTGGGAGGCTCGATACCTTCCGGCAAGCTCTTGCCCAGTTCGGCGATGGCTTTTTCAACTTCGCGGGTCAATACCACGCTGTCGGCTGCGGGTTGCTTTTGCACCGACATAATCACTGCCGGTTTTCCCCTGAAGCTGCCGTCCCCGCGTTTTATCGCGGGTGCCAGTTTGACATCGGCCAGTTGCTTGAGCAGGACAGGTTGCCCGCCCTTCACCGTTACCACCAGATTCTGCAAATCTTCGATACGCGAATTACGGCCAATCTGGCGAATCAAATATTCGCGTCCCTGGGCTTCGAGAAAACCACCGCTGGTGTTGGCGCCGAAATCCTTGAGAGCGCCTTCCAATTTCTCGCGCTCGATACCCATAGCCTGCAACTGTGCCGGCTTGAGCTCGACGCGGTATTGTTTCACCTCGCCACCGATCGGGATCACCTGCGCCACGCCGGGAATGGTCAGCAGGCGCGGGCGGACAACCCAGTCGGCAAATTCGCGCACATGCATCGGGCTGACCTTATCCGGGTCAGCGGGCAACGCGATCAACAATATCTCGCCCATGATTGAAGAAATTGGGCCAAGCTGGGGCACGATGCCCTCCGGCAGCTGCTCGCGCACCAGGTTCAGGCGTTCGGCGATTTGCTGGCGGTTGCGATAAATATCCGAACCCCATTCGAACTCGACATAGACGATGGACAGGCCGATACCCGACACCGAACGTACACGGGTGACACCCGGCATACCGTTCATGCCCGACTCAATGGGGAAGGTGACGAGCTGCTCGACTTCTTCCGGTGCCATACCACCGGCCTCGGTCATCAACGTAACTGTCGGCTTGTTGAGATCGGGAAATACATCAACCGGCATCTGGCGCAGCGTCAGCGCGCCGTAAATAATCAGCAACAGCGATACTCCGATGACGAGCAATCGCTGTTTCAGGCTGGTATGAATGATGAAATTGAACATATCAGCGCACCTGCGAAAGTAAACCGGCACCTTCGGTTACCACGCGATCACCGTCGTGCAGGCCTTCGGTAACCGCTACGCTGGCCGCATCCAGAGACTGGACACGCACCTTGCGGGCGACGAAACGCTCCGCCTCGGTATGCACCCACACAGCCGTTTCGCCGGCGCCGATTTTGGTCAGCGCCTGGCGCGCCACCGCCGCGCCTTTGATCCCGCGCGTGGTTCGTGCCATCACTTTCACCGGCTGACCCACGGCCACGCTCGCATCGCGTGTGGTGATGCCAAATAACAGGGGCAGCGCCTGTTCGCGCAACTGCCTGCCGCCGCCGATAAACTTCAGATCCAGCATGACAGCGTTATCGGCCAAGGCGCTGGCACCAATGATCGAAGATGCCAAGCCCGCATCGTAGGCCAGCGCTTCAACGGAAAGGCGTGCGGGATCGACGATTTCGAACAGGATTTCCTTCGCCTCGACCACTTGGCCAGCGACCACGCTGCTGGCGCTGATCACCCCGGAGACCGGCGCGATTAACGGCTCGGCATTGACGCTGGCACCGACGAAGGCGCGACGTTTTTGCAGGGCATCATGCTCGATTCTGGCTGATTCGATTTCTTTCTGCGGTACGGCACCTTCGAGTTGATCGAAGCGCCTGACACGGCCAGCGGCAATGGCGAGTTGGGCTTCCAGTTCGGCCAGTTGCGCGTGCTGGTTGCCGCGTTCGAAGGCGCTTCCGGCGGGGCGCAGGTAAGCCAATATTTCGCCCTTGGCCACCTTGCGGCCCGGCATCGGCATACCCTTGGGTCCGGGCAGTACGCTGCCGGATTGCGTCGCCTGGATGCGGCCGCCGGCATCGGGGTTGGGAATGACCTTGCCGTTGAGTTCGACGGTCGCTGTCAGATCGCCGTTGCGGGCCGGACTGGTGCGTACCCCCAACTGACGCTGCACCGATTTTGGTATGAACAAGCTGCCATCGGCGAGGCGTTGCGGGCCATCGCTAGCCACCAGGCTTGTGGTGGCTGTGGCAGCAGCAGGCTTCTTGCCGTCCTGGCTGTGATCTTCATCGCCGTGGGCAAATACAGCATTTGCAGAAAACACCAGCATTGCCGCAACCATAAAACCGGTCATCATAAAACCGTAAAACCGGGTAAAACCGGGGACAGACCACGGTTTTACCGCCCACAAAACCGTGGCCTGGTTTTTCTTTTCTAGCTTGCGCATCACCTGACTCCCTTCAATTGCTTGCGGCGGCGAATCACCAACAACACGCCGCCGACCAAGGCCAACACACCGGCACTCACCCACACCAGCCACTCGCTCCAGCCATGGACATGCACCACGCCAGCAGGCGGTGGCGCGACATCCAGCGTGGCCGACAACAGATCGGCGCTATCGCCTGTCTCGATGGAAATCGTCAGCGCATGTTTGGCGGGTGTGATCGATGCGGCATCCATGGCATAGATGCCGGGCGACATCTCCGCAGCAGCACCTTTCAATCCGCCGCCCTCGATCTCCACTTTGGCACCGGAAACCGGCGCGTTACTGGTGAATTGATCCAGATAGAGCACCAGTTTTTTGCCTTCAAGGACGGCCACGGCTTCAAACTCTTCCGAGTTGGCGGCAGCGCGAGGCGCGACCGATAGGCTGACGGCAGGTGTCGGCGCGCCATGATCTTCGCCACCATGGGCGAAGACGGTGAGCGGCGCGGAAAGAAACAACGCTGCAATGGCTACAATAGATTTCACGGCAACACTCCCAAGGATTGATTCAGACGCGATATCGCCGCCGCGCGCGCAAGGCGCTGGCGGTCATAAACACTTTCGGCTTCGAGGGCGGCGGCACGGACGCGCAGCAGCGTCGCCAGATCCGCTTCGCCGAGCGCGAAGGATTTTTCGGACAGATGCAGGTTGTCGGCCGACAGGGTGCGGCGCTCCTGCGCCATCACCAATTGCCTTTGCGTAGCCGCGACTGTGCGGCGGGCGCGCTCGACATCTTGTTGCACGCGAATTTCGGCGCGGCGCATCTCCGCATCGGCCTGTTCGGCCTCGGCTTGAGCCGCCGAGTTGTCGCGGCGCACCTGCGCGCCGGAAGAAAACGGAATGGTCAGCTTGACCCCCACGCTGTTGCCGAAGGGTTCGGCGAAGTCACCGCGTTCGCGGACCACGCGCAAGGCCAGTTCCGGCGCGGCGCGGCGCGTTTCTTCGGCAACCTTCACCCGCGCCCGGGCGCTGCGTGCGGCAGCGGCAACTGCGGCAAGTTGCGGATGAAGTTCGCTCGATGTTGAGGCATCCAGCGGATCGCGCACCGCCGCCACAGATTCTTCTCCCAAATCCGCCGGCGCAGCGATACCCGTTAGAAGACGAAAAGCCTGCTCTGCCTGTAGCAGCGTTGCCTGGGACTCGATCATCTCCGCCTCGGCGGCAAGGGCTTCGGCTTGTGCCAGATTGGCATCGATGCGCGATAGTTCGCCAACCTTGAAGCGTTTTTGCACGTCCGTATCGAGCGCACGGGCAGTGTCGAGCCGGCGTGCCGCCAAAGACTTGGCCGAACGCGCTGCGGCCAGCGACCACCATGCTTCGCGCACCTCGCCTGCCACGTCCAGCCTGACGGCAATGCGCCGGGCGATGGCTTCGGCGATGCGGCTATCCGCTTCAACGCCGCGTGCATCTTTTTGGCCGGGCATCCACAGTGGTACAGCCAGCTCGACCTCCCATTCCTGCTTGCCCAGATTGCGCCCCTGCCGGTCATTGAGATTGCCGAGCGATACGGATGCCGGTTCCGGTATCAGCCCGCCGGCCACTTCACGGGTCGCGCGCGCCTCGGTGTCGAGTGCATCCAGCCCCGCTGCCTGCGGATGCAGATGCCACGCCTGCTCCACCACGCCGGCCAGACTGGCTGGCGGTTTGCCGGTCTCGCCGGCCAGAGCTGGCAGGTTCGGTGCCAGAGTTAGAGCCAGGGCGCAAACGAGCGCCTTGCGATTCCATTTGTGAAGTTTCGTTTTCATGTCGAATACGCATGTTCGTTGATGTGTGAAGCGCATTTTGCAAGCGGCAGCCCAACGGGAAGCTGACGCACGGATTACATTTGTGTAATCTTCTTCAACCTCATGCTCCGCAGGTGCATAATTCCTACCATTGAATAGCTGAACAGGGGTGACAAGGTCATGAAAATACTGGTCGTGGAGGACGAGCCGAAAACCGGCGACTACCTCAAACAGGGGCTGACCGAAGCCGGTTTTGTCGTGGATCTTGCCCGCGACGGCTTGGACGGCCTGCATCTGGGCGAAACCGGAGAATACGACCTCGCGATTCTCGACGTGATGCTGCCGAAACTTGACGGATGGCAGGTTCTTGCCGGTTTGCGCCGCACCCGGCGCGAAATGCCGGTGCTGTTTCTCACTGCCCGCGATCACGTCGAGGATCGCGTCAAGGGGCTCGAACTCGGTGCCGACGATTATCTGGTCAAACCTTTTGCCTTTGCCGAGTTGCTCGCACGGGTGCGTACGCTGTTGCGTCGCGGAAGCCGCAACCATGAGCCGCAGCATTTGCGTGCGGCAGATCTGGAACTGGATTTACTGCGCCGCCGCGTATCGCGCGGTGGCAGGCATATCGACCTTACCGCGAAAGAATTCGCGCTACTGGAGCTGCTGCTGCGCCGCCGGGGAGAAGTTCTGCCGCGTTCGCTGATCGCCTCACAGATATGGGACATGAACTTCGACAGCGACACCAATGTCATCGAAGTGGCCGTGCGCCGGCTGCGTGCAAAAATGGACGATGGCTTCGAGCCGAAACTCATCCGCACCGTTCGGGGGATGGGCTATGTGCTGGAGGACAACACCGGATGAGCCGCCGCAGCGAATCGATCACCTTCCGCCTGACTTTGCTGTTCGCCGCTGTCTCGACCGCGGTGTTGCTGGCGTTGGGATTGCTGATCGGCCATACGGTCGAGCAACATTTTGTCGAGCAGGATATGGAGGTGATGGCCGGCAAGCTGCATCTGGTCGCCCACCTGCTGGAAAAAGTACGAACGCCTGTCGATCTGGATTCTTTGCCAGCCCAACTTGACGATTCGCTGGTCGGCCACCACGGTCTTGCAATGCTGGTGCGCGGCCCCGATGAAAAAACCTTATTCGCCACTGCCGATGCCGGGTTTCCGCCCGCACTGCTGGAACGTGGGGCTATCCGAAACCCGCCTCGGACGCAGGTCTGGCAGCAAAACGGGCCGCATGGCACGCAACCGCTGCGCGGCATCGCCGCGCTCTTGCCCACGGGGATGACCGATCAGCCGCCACTGGTGGTCGCGGTCGCGGTCGATATCACTCACCATGAACATTTCATGGCATCGTTCAAGCGTACGCTTTGGCTGTTTGTCGCAATTGCCGCCGCCCTTGCCGGGATTCTCGGCTGGATCGCAGTAAGGCGCGGACTGGCTCCTCTACAAACCATCCGTTCGGGTGCTGCCGGCATCACCGCCAGCCGACTCGACTATCGCCTGGCTGTCGATTCGGCTCCCGTCGAACTGGGCGAACTCGCAGAAACCCTGAACGACATGCTGGGCCGCCTCGAGGAATCATTTCAAAGGTTAAAAGACTTTTCCACCGACCTGGCGCACGAGCTGCGTACACCGATCAGCAACCTGATGACGGAAACCCAGGTGGCCTTGACCAAGGCACGCACTGCCGATGAATACCGCGAGGTGCTGGCCTCGAATGCCGAAGAGTATGAACGCCTGGCGCGCATGATCGGCGACATGCTCTTTCTGGCGCAGGCAGACAACGGGCTGATCGTGCCGAACCGCGAACCGGTCGACCTCGCGGCGCAAGTGCGGGAACTATTCGATTTTTTCGATGCGCTGGCCGAAGAAAAAGGCCTGCACCTTTCGCTGACCGGCAGCGGCACGGTGTCGGGCGACAAGCTCATGCTGCGCCGCGCACTGGCCAACCTGCTCTCAAATGCTATCCGCCATACCCCGGAAGGCGGCAGCATTCACGTCCGTATCGAAACTACCGATGACGGCACAACATTAGCCATAGAAAACACCGGCGACCCGATTCCGCCCGAGCACCTGAACCGACTGTTCGATCGCTTCTACCGCGCCGATCCATCGCGGCACCGGACCGGCGAAGGTGCCGGACTGGGACTGGCCATCACCCGTTCGATCATCCGCGCCCATGGCGGAGATATTATCGTTCGGTCCGGGATTGATAGCGTTTGTTTTGAGATACAGATGACATAAGAGAACCTCTATAAATTGCTTCGGCTGACGGCATCGATCCGTGAGCTCATTACCTACTCGTTCAGGCTCATGCGTCATTGGACGATGACTCTGGATTGAGTTTGATTTCACGCGCCTTGATCAGCGCATAGATCACCGGGATTACCAGCAGCGTCAGCACCGCCGATGAGATCATGCCGCCGACCATCGGCGCGGCGATGCGGCGCATCACTTCCGAGCCGGTGCCGCTGCTCCACAGGATGGGCAGCAGACCGGCCATGATCGCCACCACGGTCATCATCTTGGGGCGCACGCGCTCTACCGCGCCTTCCATGATGGCATCGTGCAGATCGTTCGAGGTCGGCTGTCGGCCTTCACTGGCGCAGTGCGCCTGTATCTCCTGCCAGGCCTGCTCCAGATAGATCAGCATCACCACGCCGGTCTCCGCCGCCACGCCCGCCAGCGCG
>CAZMWC010000115.1:0-7069 GCA_964569805.1 uncultured Gallionella sp. | reverse complement strand
TCATGCATCAGGCGCGACACCTGCATCTCGTTCATGCCTTCCGGCACTTGGGTCAGTTTGCCGCTACGCAGCGCAGGTGGTATTTCGTCGAACAGCGCGTCGATATTCGGCGCGCCAATGCTGGCGAGCATCTCGCCGATATCGGATTCGGAATGGGGGATGAAGGGCATTTTTAATTCCGTGAAAGGTGAAAGGTGAAAGGTGGAGGGGGTTTTACGTTTCCCCTTTCACTTTTCACATTTCACAGGTTTTCAGTGTGCTTCGCTGTCGACTATCGCCTGATACGCCGTCGCGTCCAGCAGTGCCGCGACATCCGCCGCGCTGTCCGGCTTCATCCTGAAGATCCACGCGCCGTAAGGGTCACTGTTGATTTTTTCCGGCGCGCTGTCCAGTTCGCTGTTGACTGCGACCACTTCGCCGCTCACTGGCGCGTACACATCGGCGGCAGCTTTCACGGATTCAACTACGGCACATTCTTCCTTGGCTTTTAATTTGCGCCCCACTGCCGGAGCTTCCACGAACACCATGTCGCCCAGCAATGCCTGCGCATGGTCGGTGATACCGATGGTGATAGCGCCGTCGGATTCGGCTCTGACCCATTCGTGCGAGGATGTGTATTTCAAATTGTCTGGCAGATTGCTTGGATTGCTCATGATGCTCCCGGGTAATTAACGATTTTTAGTGGGTATTTCGTGTATTTCAGCGCTTCTTGGGTATATTTTAACGTTTTTTGGTTTCCGCTTTGTTCGGTTTGGTCGTACTGCTTTTCTTCATCGCCGCTTCAATTTGCTGGCATAAAGTCTTCAAAATCTTGATGCGCGCGAAGTTCTTGTCATTGGCTTCCACCAGCGTCCACGGGGATATTTCGGTACTGGTGCGGTCAACCATGTCGCATACCGCAGCTTCGTATTCGTCCCATTTCTTGCGGTTGCGCCAGTCTTCCTCGGTGATTTTGAAACGCTTGAAGCCGATTTTTTCGCGCTCTTTGAAGCGGCGCAGTTGCTCTTCGTTGCTGATGGCCAGCCAGAATTTTACCACCACGATGTTGTGGCGCACCAGCTGTGCCTCGAAGTCGTTGATTTCGCTGTAGGCGCGCATCCAGTCTGCTTTGGAGCAGAAGCCCTCGACCCGCTCCACCAGCACGCGGCCATACCAGGAACGGTCGAAAATCGTTACCCGCCCACGACGCGGGATGTGCCGCCAGAAACGCCACAGGTAAGGCTGGGCACGCTCTTCCTCGGTGGGCGCGGCGACCGGAATAATGTTGTAAAAGCGCGCATCCAGCGCGGCAGTGATGCGGCGAATCGCGCCGCCCTTGCCGGCGGCATCGTTGCCTTCAAACATGGCGATGACCGTAATATCGTTGAACTTCGGATTGCGGGTCAGCAAGGCAAGCTTGCCCTGATATTTCTCCAGCTCCGCCTGAAAATCTTTTTTGTCGATTTTCTGGCCAAGGTTGAGTGTCTTCAGAATATTGAGCTGGTCAATGGAGGGCAGCAGCGGTGGTGCGGCATGAACGGGCTGCGCTTTCTTGCCCGCCTCATCCAGACGCTTGCGAATGGCTTCGAGGATGACCTTGCCGACCGTCAGGCTGCGGTAGCGGGAATCGTAGCCCTCGACGATGGTCCACGGCGCTTCGGCGGTGCTGGTATGGCGGATGACGCTCTCATTCACCATACGGAACTTGTCGTACTGCTTGTAATGCTCCCAGTCGCGGCCGGTGACGCGCCAACGGGTCTTCGGGTCTTTTTCCAGCAGCTTGAGGCGTTTTTCCTGTTTTTCTTTGGACAGATGCATCCAGAATTTCAGGATCAGCGCGCCCTCGTCAACCAGCATCCGTTCCAGCCGTTTGGCGCGTTCCAGGCTCTGATCGAGGTCGGCTACCTTGGTCAGCCCGTTGACGCGATTGATGATCGGCCAGGTGTACCAGGAGCCGAGAAACACGCCGATGCGACCTTTGGGGGGGAGTTCGCGCCAGAACCGCCACATCATCGGGCGGTCGAGTTCTTCGTCGGACGGATCGCCCATGCCGTGAGTCTGGACAAAACGCGGGTCCATCCATTCATTCAGCAGGTTGACGGTTTCGCCGCGCCCCGCGCCGTCCACGCCGCCGACCAAAATAATGACCGGAAATTTGGCCAGCTTGGCCAAATCCATCTGCGCCTCCAACAGCGCTTCGCGCAGCTTGGGCACTTCCGCATCGTAGGTGGCTTTGTCTATCTTGTGACCGAGTTCTGCTGATTCGAACATAATTCTCTCCTTGTGAAATCGGGCTTACAAAAAATCCGGGGTAATAGCTAAACGTAATGTCACTTGTGCCGCATCATCGCGTTCGCGGTGACTGAACCACCACAGTGCACCCTTCTTGATACTCAACGAATAATCGCCGCTACCCAGCAGCTGCGCCGCGACTTCACCCAACGTCGGTTGATGCCCAACCACCAGCACGGTGTCATTCGCATCAGGCCAGCGCGCCGCTTGCAATACCGCCTGCGCGGATGCTCCGGGCGCAAGGGTGGGAGCAAGGGTGAAGCGGTCGGTGAGCGCGGCAGCGGTTTGTTGTGTGCGCATGGTGGGGCTGACCAGGATGCGCGTGTCGACCGGCAAGTGCTGGCGCAGGAAAACGGCGGCTTTCTCGGCCTGCTTGACACCCTTTGCAGTCAACTCGCGCGCCTGATCCGGTACACCCTCTACCGCCTCCGCGTGCCGCCAAAGAATCAGATCCATTACCCTCCCGCTGCGTCACATTTTCGTTTCGGAATACGCTAGAGCAAGTTTAATCCCCTGTTGCCTGGAACACCAAAGAAAAAACACTGCCCTTCCCCTGTTCGCTGGATATTTCCAGTTTAGCGTGATGGCGAATGGCGATGTGCTTGACGATCGCCAAACCTAATCCTGTTCCGCCAGTTTCGCGTGAACGGCTGCGGTCAACGCGATAAAAGCGCTCGGTCAGGCGCGGGATATGCTGCGGCGCGATACCGATACCACTGTCACGGACAGAAAACACCGATTGCCCATCACGCTCTGCCCAGCACAACAAAACCTCTCCGCCTTCAGGCGTGTAGCGGATCGCATTGCCAAACAGATTGCCAAATGCACTGCGCAACTCCTCGCGGTTTCCCCGCAATTTCAAGTCACTCAACATGTCAAGGCGCAACACATGTTTGCTGCCATCGAGCAACAAACCTTCCTGATAGATTTCATTGAGTAGCGCGCGCATATCCACCAGTTCTTCACGTGGCGGGCTTTGGTCATTTTCCAGGCGCGACAGGGTCAACAAATCGGCAACCAGATTATCCATGCGCCGCGTTTGCTCGGCCATCAGATGCAAAGCCCGGCGCGCATCGTCATTGTTGATGTCGCGCATGTCCTGCAAATTTTCGACAAAGCCGCCCACCACGGTCAATGGCGTGCGCAGCTCATGCGACACATTGGCGACGAAATCGCGGCGCATCGCCTCGATGCGTTCCAGTTGCGTGATGTCGCGGCTGATCAGCAGACGCTTGTTCGCGCCATAAGGGATGAGCTTGATCGACAACACCATGTCGTCATGGCGCGCCGGGCGCATCACCAGCGGTTCGCTGAAATTCGACTCCCGCAGATAGCCGATAAATTCCGGCTGACGCACCAGATAAGTGATGTCCTGCATGAAATCGTGCTCCGCATCCAGATCGAAGTGTTGCTGCGCAAGCGGGTTGCACCACTCGATGCGGTTTGCTTCATTCAGGATCGCGACCCCCTCCGGCAATGCGGCAGTAGCTTGCTCGATATGCTGTAGTTCAGCTGCCAATTCCTGACGGGTCTGTTGATGCTGCTTGACCATCTTGTACAAATGCGAAAACACGTCATCCCATATCCCGCCCGCTTCGGGAATGGTTTCGAGGCGCGCATCATGCAGCCAGCGTTCCAACCGGGAAAGTTGCCGCACATGGCGTGCCATCACAATCAGTAGCGCCAGCAGCGTGAACAATAACGCCGCCGTAACGGAAAATACCCCCCACAGCAGCAATGCAAATAGCGCAATGGCTGCGACGGGCGCACCAATCCGGAACCAGAAATCCCGCAAAAAACCTCCCTAATTCTGCTATTGATCCGGCACGAATGAACGCCATTACCGTTCGTGCTGAGCCTGTCGAAGCACCAGAATCCATTCACATTTCGACAAGCTCAATGCGAACGGATTCTTGGATAAATCGTGCCGGATCAATAACTAGTAGAAAAACGATAACCGCTACCGCGCACCGTCTGGATCAGGCAATCCATTCCGGTCGCCTCCAGCGCGGCACGCAGACGGCGAATATGCACATCTACCGTGCGCTCCTCGACAAACGCCTGTGTGCCCCACACCTGATCGAGCACCTGCGCGCGGCTATAGACCCGCTCCGCATGGGTCATGAAAAAGTGCAGCAGGCGAAACTCGGTTGGCCCCAGCGCTATCTCTACGCCTCTCGCACTCACGCGATGCGACGACGGCGATAGTTCCAGGCCACCCACAACCACCGTTTCATCCGGCAGTTGCGCCACATGGCGGCGCAACACCGCGCGGATACGCGCCATCAGTTCGCGCGGCGAAAACGGCTTGGTGATGTAATCGTCCGCACCCGATTCCAGCCCCAGCACCTTGTCGCGTTCATCGCCACGCGCGGTCAGCATGATAATGGGGGTCCCGCAAGTTCGCGCATCGGCGCGCAACTGTTTTGCCAATGTCACACCGCTGGTGTTCGGCAGCATCCAGTCGAGCAAAATCAAATCCGGCAGCTCATCGTGTATCTGTTGCCATGCACTGTCGGCATCATCCGCACACGATACCTTAAAGCCAGCCTGCGCCATGTTGAATTTCAACAACTCCTGAATAGCCGGCTCATCCTCAACAATCAAAATTTTTGCGCTCATGTCCCAGTCCTCATCCCCGAATTAGAGATCGGGAGAATATGAACAATTCATGACAGGAAGATGACACTACAAATGTGCGACATGATGTCCACGCGCCTTGTGGGGCAGCAGCGAGCCTGCCAGCATCCCGATCACACTCATCAGCAACCCGACCAGTTGCGGCGGCCAATAGGTTTCCGGCTGTACTGCCTCCATCAACAACCATGAAGACAAGCCCATTACAATGGAAAGCAGCGCGCCCTGATTGTTGGCACGCTTCCAGTACAGGCCGAACGCCAACGGCACGAACGCGCCGACCAGCGTGATCTTGTAGGCGCTCTCCACCATATGGAAAATGCTCGATTCTGAATGCAGCGCGAACCACAGCACCAGCCCGCCGAAAGTCACCACGATGATGCGCATGGTGCGCAGCATTTGCTGATCACTCATATGCTTGAGCGCAAAATGCTTGAGAATATTTTCGGTAAACATCACCGAAGGGGCGAGCAAAGTAGCGGAAGCCGTACTCATGATCGCGGAAAGCAGCGCCCCAAAGAAAAATACCTGCGCGATCAGCGGCGTGTGATGCAGAATCAGGTTGGGCAGCACCATTTGCGAATCGGTTTCGATCAACTCGCCAAACACACCGGGATCAATCAGCGTCGCGGCGTAAGCCAAAAACATCGGCACAAAAGCAAAGGCGAAATACAGCACGCCACCAGCCACCGTCCCCCGCACCGCAGTCTTTTCATCTTTCGCCGAGGTCATGCGCTGAAACACGTCCTGTTGCGGGATCGAGCCAAGCATCATGGTCAGCGCCGCGCCGATAAAAGGTATCCAAACTTCTGCACCGCCGCTGGGCAGCAGTTGCAGCTTGCCGGATGACTGCGCATGGCTGACAACTGCTACCACGCCACCCGCCTGCGGGCTGATCAGAAATGCGATGAACAACATTCCCGTCATGATTACCGTCATCTGCACAAAATCCAGTAAAGCCACCGACCACATTCCGCCAAACATCGTATAAGCCAGCACCACCGATACCCCGATGACCATGCCGGTTTGCTGATCGATCACCCCGCCGCTTACGACATTGAACACCAGACCAAGCGCGGTCACTTGTGCCGCCACCCAACCCAGATAGGAAATCATGATGCAGATGGTCATGATCAATTCCACCGTGCGGTTATAACGGGCGCGGTAATAATCACCGATGGTGAGCAGATTCATGCGGTATAGCAGCGGCGCAAAAAATAACCCGGCGATAATCAGGCACATGCTGGCACCAAAAGGATCAGCCACCACCGCGCCCAAGCCATCTTTGACAAAGGTTGCGGAAATCCCCAACACCGTTTCCGCGCCAAACCAGGTGGCAAATACCGTAGCTGTCACAATAGGCAGCGGCAGATTGCGCCCCGCCACCACGAAATCTCTGGAATTATGCACGCGCGTCGAGGCGTACAGGCCGATGCCTACGGAAAACAACAAGTACAGGAGAACAAACCAGATCAGCATAAAAAACACTCGCTAACGGATATTGGCGCGGATTTTAGCAGCAGTTGCGAAAAATTCGGCGCAAAAACAGAGTTGCCATACCCGGATGATGGCACGCCGTATGCGGATCACCCGTTCGATGCCGACAGGCCGCCAGTCAGATTTTTTGCACTAACCCGTTATGCCGCAACAATGCATCCATGCTCGGTTCGCGCCCTCGGAACGCCCCGAATGACTGCATCGCGCCACGGCTGCCACCCACTGCCAGTATCTCGGCGCGAAAGCGTGCGCCCACATCCGGATTCAGCACGCCGTGTTCCTCGAACAGGCTGTAGGCATCGGCAGACAGCACCTCCGCCCATTTGTAGCTGTAATAGCCCGCCGCATAACCGCCGGAGAAGATGTGACCGAAGCTGTGCGGGAAGCGGTTGAAGTCGGGCGGGATCAGCACCGCGACTTCGGCGCGCACTTCATCGAGCAATTGCAGGATGCCGCTCCGACACGGTGGGGCGAAGCCCTCTGGTGCGGGAGGAGCGGCCGGGCGACTGCTCCCGCAATCGGCTGGCTTCGCCAGTAACGTGTCGCAGTCGCACTTGCCGCCGCTCGCCTCGAAATTGCTGTGCATCAGCATATCGAACAGCGCGAACTCGATCTGGCGCAGGGTTTGCAAGCCGCTCTGGAAATTCTTCGCGGCGAGCATCTT
>CAZMWC010000114.1:0-7129 GCA_964569805.1 uncultured Gallionella sp. | reverse complement strand
CGGATTCCGGATGCGCACTTCCTGATGGAAGCGCGCTACAACGGCGCGCGGCTGGTGAACATCGCTCCAGACTACAACCCATCATCTATCCACGCCGACCTGTATGTGCCGGTGAAGACGGGTACCGACTCGCATCTCGCTGCGGCGATCGTGAATCAGCTCATCGCCGGCAAGCACTACAACGTGAATTACATCAAGGAACAGACCGACCTGCCGTTCCTGGTGCGTGTCGACAACGGCAAGTTCCTGCGCGAAAAAGATTTCAAGGCAGACGGCAGCGACGAGGTGTTCTACGTCTGGGACACCAAAACCGGCAAGGCAGTGCTGGCACCCGGCAGCATGGGCAGCAAGGACAAGACCCTCAAGCTCGGTGCCGTTGATCCGGCTCTGGAGGGTACATTCAACGCGGACGGTATTCAGGTCACCACCGTCTTCGAGCGCCTGAAAGCGGAGATCGCCCCCTACACGCCGGAAGCCACCCAGGCCGAGACGGGGTTGCATCCTTCAGTGGTGCGCGAGCTGGTCGGCATGATCGCCAAATGCAAGGCCATGCGCATCCTCGACGGCTACAACAACCAGAAGCACTTCGACGGCTTCCAGTGCGGGCGGCTGAAGATCCTCATCCTCACCCTGATCGGCCATCACGGCACCACCGGCTCGATCGACACCACCTACGAGAACTGGAAGCTGGAAGGGGAGGCGGAACTCGGCAATGTGAAGGGCAAACCCGGGCGCAGCGTTTCCACGGTACTGGCCCACTGGGTGTGGGGCGAACAGTACAAGCGTTCCAAGGCCTACTACGACGATGCCCAGTTGAAGGAACAGATCGGTTTCGGCATCGACGATATGGAGGACATGCGCAAGGAGTCTGAGGCCAAGGGCTGGATGCCCAAATGGCAGTCCATCAAGAACCCGGTGGTCTACATCAACGCCGGCATCAACATGTTTGCCACCTCCAACGGCTATCAGCAGTTGCGCGACAACCTCCTCAAGCGCTGCGAACTGCTGGTGGTGACAGACTTCCGCATGAACTCCGGTGCGATGTACGCGGACATCGTGCTGCCGATGGCATCGGTGGAGAAGCTGGACATCCGCGAGACCACGGTGACCCGGTTCATCCACGCTTTCGGCCAGCCGGTCAAACCCATGTACGAGCGCAAGACCGACTGGCAGTTCTGTGTGGCACTCGCCCAGAAAATCCAGGAGCGAGCCAAGGCGCGCGGCATCACCCGGGTGGATGACCCGGAGATCAAGAGCGCCGTCGACTTCGACAAGATCTACGACGACTTCACGATGGACGGCAAGGTCGTGACCGACGAGCAGGCGGTGCGCTTCGTGATGGATAACTCCAAAGCACTTGGCCCCGGCACCTACGAGGAAGTGATGAAGAACGGCTTCGTCGCCGTCGGCCCCTCGGCCGGCAAGACATCGCCGGTACCAAAGGACAAGCCCTATCGTCCCTTCACGGTCAACGTTACGGACAAAGTGCCCTACAAGACGCTCACCGGGCGCTTGCAGTTCTACGTGGACCACGACTGGTACCAGCGCCTCGGGGCGACGGTGCCGAAACCACAAGTCAAGGGCGGCGGCGTTCTTGGGCCAAAGAAGTATCCCTTCGTGCGCAACTCGCCGCATACGCGCTGGGGCATACACTCCTTCGCTCGTACCGAACAATGGATGTTGCGCCACCAGCGCGGTGAGCCTGATGTACGGCTCAATCCCAAGGCCATGGCCAAAAAGGGCATCCAGGACGGCGACCTGGTGCGGGTCTTCAACTCGTCTGGTGAATTCTTCGCCAGGATCAAGGCTGCGCCGTCGCTGCCGGAGAACATGCTTTTCACCGAGCACGGCTGGGAACAGTACCTGTACAAGAACATGACCCACTACAACATGGTCAGCGCCGAGTTGATCAACCCGCTGGAGATGGTCGGCGGTTACGGCCACATCAAGTTCGTGTCGGGTGCCTTCAACCCGAACCGCATCTTCCATGAAACGACGGTCGACGTCGAGAAAGCTTGAGGAAATACACCATGAGTAAGAGACAGTTGGCCTACGTATTCGATTTGAACAAGTGCATCGGTTGCCACACCTGCACGATGGCGTGCAAGCAGTTGTGGACCAACCGCGACGGGCGCGAGTACATGTACTGGAACAACGTGGAGACCCGCCCCGGCAAGGGCTACCCGAAGAACTGGGAGCAGAAGGGCGGCGGCTTCAAGGACGGTGAGTTGCAGACGGACGGCAAGATTCCGCCCATGGCAGACTACGGCGGTGTCTGGAACTACAACTTCCATGAAGCGTTGTTGGAAGGCAAGGTGAACCAGGTCGTGCCCCACGAAAAGCCGATCTGGGGCCCGAATTGGGACGAGGATGAGGGCAAGGGCGATTTCCCGAACAACCACTCCTTTTACCTGCCGCGCATTTGCAACCACTGCACCAATCCGGCCTGCCTGGCGGCGTGCCCGACCAAAGCGATCTACAAGCGCGAGGAGGACGGGCTGGTGGTAGTGGACCAGGAGCGCTGCAGGGGTTACCGTTACTGCGTCAAGGCCTGCCCCTATGGCAAGATATATTTCAATCTGCAGACCCAGAAGTCCGAGAAGTGCATCGGCTGCTACCCGCGCGTCGAGAAAGGCGAAGCGCCCGCCTGCGTCAAGCAGTGCCCCGGCCGTATCCGTTTCTGGGGCTACCGCGACGACAAGAACGGTCCGGTCTACAAGCTGGTCGATCAATGGAAGGTCGCGCTGCCCTTGCATGCCGAGTATGGCACCCAGCCGAACGTGTTCTACGTGCCGCCCATGAACGTCACGCCGCCGCCTTTCGAGGAGGACGGACGGCTCTCCGACAAGCCACGCATCCCAATCGCCGACATCGAGGCGTTGTTCGGCCCTGGCACGAAGCAGGCGCTGGAAATCATTGGGCGCGAAATGCAGAAGCGCCGCGAGGCCAAACCCTCGGAGTTGACCGACATCCTGATCGGCTACACCAACAAGGATAGGTACGGAATATGAACGCGCACATCGACGAAGCCGGCATCTTGGCCGGCGGCTATCTGGGAATGGCGCAGCTTTTCTCCTACCCGAACCCGGAGACTTGGAAGCGTCTGACCGAGCACGGGATCGTCGATCCCGCGCTCGGTCAGGAGGCAATGGAGGCCGAGTATATCGCGGCCTTCGAAATGGGGCGCGACGGCAAACCGGTTTCTCTGTTCGAGGGCATGCACCGGGGGGAAATGGGGCGCGACGGGATTCTGGAAGACCTGCTGCGCTTCTACGAGTTCTTCGATGCCAAGTTGTCTGAGACCGATCGGGAATTTCCCGATCACTTGGTGACTGAACTCGAATTTCTCGCCTGGCTATGCATGCAGGAGCAGGCGGCGAAGCAGAAGGGCAATGATGCGGAACCCTTCCGGTGTGCGGCGCGGGACTTCCTCAGCCGCCACTTGGCGGCCTGGCTACCGGAATTCCGCCGCAAACTGGAAGCAACGGACACCGCGTACGCGCAGTACGGGGCGGCGCTTGCCGAATTGGTGGAAGCACACCACGGCCGGCTCGGCAACGAAACGCAAGAATCGGGAGACAACACATGAACACCAGCACTCTGATGAAACAATTGGTCACGCTTGGCATGGTCGCCGCAGTCACCACGACGACCGGACTCGCGGCAACCACCGCACAGGCCGCCCCCGCAACCAAGACCATCCGCGTTCTGACTGCGGCGAGCGCGGATGCCGCATCCCCCGATGCGGAGATATGGAAGAAGGCACCAGTTACCCAAGTGATGCTACAGCCGGCTTTTCCTGGCCACGTGTCTATCGTCGGCACGCCGGCCACGGAGCGGCTCGCCGCCCAGGCGGTGCGTGCGGGCGACCAGATCTACGTGAGGCTCGCCTGGACGGATCGCACAGCCAACACGGCGATCAAGGACACGGGACAGTTCGCGGACGGCGCGGCGGTGCAGTTTCCGGTCAATGGCAAGGCATCTACGACACCCTTCATGGGAGATGCCAACAATGCCGTGAACGTGTGGCAGTGGCGTGCCGACGGGCGCACCCAGAGCCTCCTCGCCAATGGCTTCGGCACCGCCACGACGGTGTCCTTGCAAGGCCTGAAGAGCGCCGCCATACGCACCGACAGCGGCTGGGCAGTAGTACTGCACCGCTCCCTGAAGGTTAAATCCAACGAGGGTGCCAGTCTGCCGGGCAGGGGTACCATGCCGGTGGCCTTCGCCGCCTGGGATGGCGCAAACCAGGAGCGCGATGGTTTCAAGGCAGTCACGCTGGAGTGGTGGCAGTTGCGATTCTGAGCAGGAGCAGAACTTGCGGGAACTCCCAGTTCCCAGCGCTACACCGAATACATGCTTGACTGCGATGCCTACCTTGCCGCGCTGCCAACCAGCTTCCCGGCCGATAAACGCTGGAGCCATACCGTCACGGCGCGTCTGACGCAGCTATTCCTGCATCAGACGCTGCGGTTTTCCGCCTATGCCTCGTATAACGCCAGCAACGGCGACCGCTTCGTAAACCCGGAACTACGCTACAGCTTTACCGACAAGGTGTGGGGCGCGCTCGGTGCCAACTTCTTCGGCGGCAAGCCGTGGGGCCAGTTTGGGCAGTTGTCGCGGGACGACAATTTGTACCTCCAGACCCGTTACGAATTCTGACTTCAAGCATAAAATACAGATGAGGTATGACATGATGAACGGCCGGGAAGAATACGAGCAGAAAAAGCGGTGCCTTGAGCCGTAAACATGGGAGCCATGAGCGTGAAGACACCGATTTATCTGGATTACAACGCCACCACGCCGGTAGCGCCCGAAGTGCTGGAGGCGATGCTGCCCTACTTGATCGAACATTTTGGCAACCCTTCGTCGTCTCATGTGTATGGATTGGCTACCCGGCAGGCTGTCGCCGAAGCGAGGATGTCGGTGGCTGCGCTTATCCATGCGTGGGACGGTGAAATTGTTTTCACCGGGAGCGCGACCGAAGCCAACAACCTCGCACTTCTCGGTGTCGCCAGCGCGTCAGGGCAGACCCGGCGGCATCTTGTCGTCAGCGCGGTCGAACATCCGGCGGTGATGCAGCCGGCGCTGCATCTGCGCGAAATGGGCTGGGACTTGAGCGTGGTGCCGGTGGATAGTTACGGTCGCATCGATCCCCAGGCAGTTGCCGCAGCCGTGCGCCCCGATACGGCGCTGGTGTCGGTCATGCACGCGAACAACGAAACCGGGACGATCCAGCCGATAGCCGAAATCGCGCGCCTCATCAAACCGATGGGCACGCTGTTCCACACCGATGCCGCGCAGTCGGCCGGCAAGGTCGAGCTGGATGTCGATGCGCTGGGTGTCGATTTGCTGACTTTGGCGGGGCACAAGTTCTATGCCACAAAAGGGGTAGGCGCGCTGTATGTCCGTGCAGAAACGCCGATCAAGCCGATCCTGTTCGGGGCCGACCAGGAACACGGCCTGCGTCCGGGTACGGAAAACGTTCCGCTGGTGGTCGGTTTGGGCGCGGCGGCAAGGCTTGCGCGGGAACGCCTTCCTGCGGCAACGCAAAAATTGCGGGCGCTGCGGGATGCGCTGCACGAACGGCTGTCTGCGGCTGTTTCCGGTCTCGTGCTTAACGGCCATCACGAAGCACGCCTGCCCAACACCCTCAACCTCTCGTTTCCCGGTGTCACAGGACATGCGCTGCTGGCAGCGGTGGCCAGCGATGTGGCCGCTTCCACCGGCTCCGCGTGCCATGCCGACAGTCATGCTGCCAGCGGCGTACTGGGCGCAATGGGGATAAACGCCGGGCGGGCGGCAGGCGCGGTGCGCCTTTCCGTCGGGCTGTACACCACGGAAGCAGACATCGAGCGGGCTGCGCACGCGTTGATCGAGGCATGGCGGCAACTACGCCCATGATGTTTTCTACAATGCCTGCACCACATACTTTGCACTGACTCAACTTGAGGATTACATATGTTCCGATACTCACGGCTCCTGGCCTTGCTGCTGATCTCCAGCGCCCATGCGGACGAGGTGAAAACTCATATCCAACACAACCCGGAAACCGGCCAGACAAGCTGGAAAACCGCCAAACAGGGCATCACTCTGGAATTAGCGCAGCTTACTCCCGACCAGTCGCGCGCCTTTTTCATCGGGCGCGGCTTCACTTCTGCCGAGGCGGAACACTATGCTGCCGCCTGCGTGTTCATGACCATCCTGCGCAACGAAGCGGCTCCCGGTGCCATCGCCTACAATCTCGCCGAGTGGCGCGCAGTCAGCGCCGATGGTCGCACTGGCCCGATGAAGCTCAAGGAAGAATGGCTCAAGGAATGGGAGGCGCGCAATCTGGCACCGGCCCTAAAGATCGCCTTCGAATGGTCACAACTCCCCAGCCAACAGACCTTCGAGCCGGGTGACTGGAATCAGGGTATGACAACATTCATGCTGCCACGCGGCAGCCGCTTTGACTTGAAGTTCAGTTGGACAGTGCAGGGCAAACGGCAGGAAAACATCATGAAAGGAGTGATTTGTGCGAACGACATTAGCGGTAATTAGCCTGGTATCGATGCTGGCTGCGGGGGCTTGCGCCGCCGGTGAAGCCGCGACCCCCACGATTTCCTTCGGCGAACGCAAGCCAGCGCCCGAACTGAAGCTCAAAGACATCGACGGCAAACCGCGAAATCTCGCCGAATTACGCGGCAAGGTGGTGCTAGTGAATTTCTGGGCAACCTGGTGCCCGCCCTGCCGCCATGAAATGCCGTCGATGCAGCGCTTGTATCAGAGTTTGCCCAGAGAGCGCTTCGAAATTCTGGCGGTGAACATCGGCGAGGACGATGACACAGTGTTTGCTTTTATCGGCACACTGAAACCCTCTCCCACCTTTCAGCTCCTGCTTGATCGCGACAGCATGGCGCTACGCAAGTGGCCGGTGATGGGGCTGCCCACCAGTTTCGTAATCGACAAGAAAGGCCGCATAGCGTTGCGCGCCGTGGGCGGCCGGGATTTCGACAGCCCATCCGTCGCGGCACAATTGAAAATGTTGATCAATGAAGGGAACCTCTAAAAATTCACTTTTGCGGGATGAAATGCAAGAAGCCGCGCAGTGAATGACGAGACATATCAAATTGATAGGCGAGGAATG
>CAZMWC010000113.1:0-7153 GCA_964569805.1 uncultured Gallionella sp. | reverse complement strand
ATTTCCGGGTGCATCGGGCAGGTGTACATCACGCCTTGCTTGGCAGCGCGAGGCTGCGCCGGGCGCGGCTCCAGGTAATCCATCGGGGATGCCTGGAACTTGGCCAGACACTTGGCGCTGCAAAAACGGTATTCGGCACCGCGATATTCGCAGCGGTGGGGAGATTCCGGTTTCACCGTCATGCCGCATACGGGATCAGTCGCCATTACAGTCCCCTTTCAGGTGGTGAAGATGTGCAATTTCCACTTTTCACTTCAACAACCATTTGAAACTTCTTGGAGAGGTATCGCCCGCCAGGCGTATCTGCAACTCCACTTCCGCCGGTCGCGGAACAATCGCCTTGAAACGCAACTTGCCCTTGCGGTGATGGCCTCCCGGCGGCGCGCCTTTCCATTCCGATGGCAGGTATTGCTTGCCATCCGCGACGAGCGCGGCAGATTTGGTCAGGTCATCGTTCAAGGCCTTGGTGTGGGTTTCCAGAACCACCTCGACATCCCATGTTTTTGCTTCATTCGGGGTGTTTTGCAGCGTGGCTGTCACCTTTATTTCACGCTCGTTGCTTACTTGCGGGGCATATCCCGCCTCCGCAGCCACGCCATCTTGCGCGTATGGAAAAACGATCGTTGCCGCAACAACCCATCCAATCAAGAATTGATTTCGCATTTTTTATGCTCCTTGGTAGCTTTAATAACTTTCGACGCGACATACAGGATGCCGGCAGCGTTGAACACCAGGCCAACCCAGAACAGCTCGATCTGATATTCCGCAACCACGGCGAGAAAGCCGGTGATGCCCAGAATGGGCAGAATGTTTACCGCGTAATGCGCACAGCAGGAAACCATCGCCGCCGTGGAAGTCGTGCCGGATACCGCGACCACCTTGCCCGAAGCGCCGTGTTGTCCGACAAGGTTTTTGAGGTGGATGAAGAGCCCGACCTGGATGCCGAAGCCCAAGGCGAGCGGCACGATGAAATACCAGAATTCCGCGAATTGATCGAGTGCGAAGCTCATCCCGGAAATCAGGCCAACGATACCGAAATAGACGGTGAGCAACAATACCAGCGCCGCCGTTCCGAACTGGATGGGTCTGATGAATGTTGGCTGCGCCATGTTGCCTCCCTATTCTTACTGTGTCACAAAGCGCTGAAGGGCGCATTGCGGCGTTAAAATCTGGCTCGAAATGCTCATTTACTCGTAACTATTCAGGTGCAACCGTCTTTCCCCCTCTCCCCTTGTGGGAGAGGGCTGGGGAGAGGGGGTGTATACATAAATTCACCACCACACCCCTCTCCCTAACCCTCTCCCACAAGGGGAGAGGGGACTGTATTTGTGGATATTTTAAGCATATCGCTTCGACCTGAGTAGTTACATTTACTCTATGTAAACTCCGCTTCTTCGCCCGATTTCGCCTTGCACTGCATCCCTTGATCGTTTTGTGACACAGTAAAACTATTCAGATTTCCCGATTTGGATGCGGCTACTCGACGGTAAATACATACGGCTCCTTGCCGTGCTTCGGGACGGCATAGATCGTCAGCGTGCCTTTCTTCATCTCGCCCATACCCGGCGAATTCATCGGCATACCGGGGGCGCTGATGCCCGCGATGGCGGGCTTTTCCGTGAGCAGCTTGCGGATGGATGCGACCGGCACATGGCCCTCGACCGCATAGCCGCCGACCAGCGCGGTGTGGCAGCTCGCCACATGGGCCACGCCGTGGCGCTTCTTGATGGCGCTCATATCCTGCTCGTCCACGGCTTTTACTTCAAAACCGTTATCGCGCAGATAGTCCACATATTTTTCGCAGCAGCCGCAGGTCGGGCTTTTGTACACCGTGATCGCCGTTGCGGCCAGTGCCGCGCCCGTGCCAATCAGGTAGAGCATGAGGCACAGCAGCAGTCGATCGAGCTTTTTCATATCGTTCCTTTCATGTGTTGAAATCATCGGGTGTGTTTGTTGCGCGAGCAGCCCGGAGTTCCTTGATCGCCGCGCGCAGCACATGCAGCGCCGAACGCAGGAAGAGGGCGGCCAGCGCCAAACCGACCGCGATGTCCGGCCAGCCGGATTGGGTGAGCCATACGCCTGCGGCGGCAAACAATACCGAGACGTTCGCGATGATGTCGTTGCGCGAGCACAGCCACACCGAGCTCATGTTGATGTCGTCCGCGCGGTGCCGCCAGAGCAGGTAAAGACACATGCTGTTCGCGGCAAGCGCCAGCAAGCCGATCGCGCCGATCGCCTCGAACAGCGGAAGCTGCGGAACAGCGATGCGGTAGATCGCCTGCCCCAGCACGAACAGCCCGAAGCCCGCCATGATGATGCCCTTGAACAGCGCCGCACGGGCTTTCATGGCCGCGCCGCGCGCCACGACATACAGGCTGAACCCGTATACCAGCGCATCGCCCAGCATATCGAGCGAATCCGCCACCAGCGAGATGGAATGCCCGATCAGACCCGCCGTGAGTTCGACGACGAACATCACGGCATTGATCGCCAGCACGATCTTGAGCGTCGCGCTTTGACGGCCGCGCAGCGCGTCGATCTCACATGCCTTGTCGTTGCAACAATCAGCCATTGTTTATCTCCATTCCGGCATTGGGAAACTCTCTTTCCGCCCAGTCTCCTTCACAGGCCATTAGTGGCAACACTTTTTCTTTTTTTCAACTTCGAGGCTATTAATCTCTATTTCTTCCAGGTTGTTGATAAACGCCAGCTTGAGGCGATCCATCCAGCCCGTTCCGAGATCGGTTCCTATCAATCCCAACTTGTCCGCAATCTGCTCAAGCGTCACTTGTATGAGGTCATACTGGATTTCGATCCTGTTTCCCTCAATGGAAACTTCAAGCATTCCCATCATTTCGAGCAAGGCTTGTTTTACTTGTTCTGCCTGTGCCGCATTGAGCAGCATCGATAGCGAAAGGCGATGGCGTTTAATAACTTTTACACCCTCCTGCGCCGGCGCTTTGCGTCCGGGAAAGCCGATATATAAATGCGGGTTAGCCAGAAAGCGTTCCTTGCACTGGGCCGAACAAAACGCGTAATAACCACCCGCATATTCCGTGGCAAATGAGGTAGATGGGACTTGCATCTGGCAAACGTAATCTTTGACGGTTTCGTTCACGATATTTCTCCTTTTGCAATGGGCATTGCTTTCAGTGCTTACTTCAATACTCTCTTTAACGATGCCAGCGTATCAAAAATACTTGCCGATTATCGTCTCCAAGGTCGCCCGCAGATCGCTCTTGTCAGCTTGGCCAATTTCACTATATAGCGTAATGGCAATCGTTTCAAAAGTGCTCACGACTTCAGGGTCGAAATGCTTACCCGCACCATCACGCAGAATGGTTAGGGCTTCTTCAACCAACATGGGTTCCTTGTAAGGCCGTTTTGACATCAGCGCGTCAAATACATCCACCACCGCAAATAACCTTGCAGCAAGCGGAATATCCTCGCCGTTGATACCATGTGGATAGCCGCTGCCATCGAATTTCTCATGATGGAAGAGCACTACATCCCGTGCACGCTTCAGCCAGTTGGAGTCATGGATAATTTCTGCGCCAAACACAACATGGCGTTTCATGATCTCGAACTCCTCCGCAGTCAATCGCCCCGGTTTGAGTAATATCTGGTCGGGAATCCCGATTTTCCCGACATCGTGCAGAAAAGCTCCGACAATGATGGATTCAATGTTGTCCCGGTTCATGCCCTTTGCCTCGGCAAGCCTGACCGCATACAGCGTCACCCGGTAATTATGCGTATCGGTATCAGAATCCCGCTTGGCGATAGCACTGCCCAATGATTGCAACAATTCGAGATTCGAATCCAGAAGCGACTTGGATAAAGATAGAGAACGTCGCGTCAATCCGAGCAAAACCGGATAGAGCAAAAACAAGGCTGAAATTATTACGGCAACAGAAGTCAGTACTGTGTTGCGCACCTGATGTTTCCTCGCATATTGCGTTCCGGCATCGGGGCGATAGATGCCTTCGAAATATGCCTCTGTCGTGCCGCTCGAACCCGGCAATGGAATGACCACTTGCACAAAATCACTACCTGTATTCTCCAGCCAGTTATTGTGATATTTGCCCGGTTCCGGAAAATCATGCCGGTGCGCTTGCACGGAAGGCCGAAGGTTTGTTGCCTCACTCCCCCATGCCTCCATCAGCACTTTTTCGGAAAGATCAAAAATACGAACACCCATGAAGCTGGATTTCTCCAATAGCTTACCAAGCTCAGGATGATTCGATTGGCTGTCCGCAGCAAGCAGTTTGCGCATCTCTGGAGAATCAAAATGTTTTGCGCTGGCCACCGCCAGTTCAAAAGCCATCTTTTCGACCCGCCAGCTTTCCCAGTAATAAACCAGTGCAGCGGCCAGCACGCTGATCACTATTCCTGAAACGAGGAATTTTGTGGTCAGGTAGCGATGCAATTCACTTGGATTGTCGGGGATGGCGGTGAACATATGTTTTGCGGTGCCTCTTTCCTTAAACCCAGATATCCATTGGGTGGTTCTATGAGCCTGCGCGAACGCTGGTGTGCGCTTTGCGCCCGGGAAAGCCGATATATAAATGCGGGTTAGCCAGAAAGCGCTCCTTGCACTGGGCCGAACAAAACGCGTAACGACCACCCGCATATTCAGTGGCAAATGAAGTAGATGGGACTTGCATCTGGCAAACGTAATCTTTGACAGTCTCGTTCATGATGCGCCTCTTTTTTGTTTTGCAATATATATCGTTTCCGGGACTTGCCTCAACACTTTTTTCGATAACACCAGCGTGCCGTCTTGTTGGCGTATCACGGGGATACCAACATCAGAAAATAGATTTCGCAATAGCGCCCGCCGCATCGCTATATTGTTCAATGCTTGTGGTCCATATGCGCATCCCCGGACATAGCAGCCAGCGGCGTAAAACGCGCCTGCTCTACAGCCTTGCCCGCCAGCGTGATCGACACGATGGCCTTCATGTCAGGGGTCGGGGCGTAGTTGCCGCTCCCTTTCATGCGGTTATCGCCATCCGGTGCCAAGGTTACCGCAGCTCTGGCCTTGTTCGCCATTATGGTCACTGTGCCACTGGCGCCTGCCGTCGGTATTTTTACTCCCGAATGATCGGTGACGTAGACAACGACAGGATTATCATTGGCTTCCTTGTTGTCCTTGGCCACGACCAATTCGTAGTGATAGATGCCGGCCATGCGCAACTGGCCGCCGTTGGGTGCCTTCAGGGTATCGAGGTACTCGTCGCTGTGCGCAAATACAGGCGCGCTGAGCAACGCAAATACGGTAGTGGCCGCAGCCAGCAGTGATGTACGGGTTTTGTTCATGGTGATTTCTCCTTTTCTATTGAGTTAACGGTTAAAAACTTTCATTTTCGCGATCGGCCAGCAGCCGATCCAACGAAGGTTTACCCCACAGCCAGAACATCAGCGGCGTGAGCAGGGAATCGAGCAGTGTGGAACTTACCAGTCCACCGAAAATCACCACCGCCACGGGGTGCAGTACTTCCTTGCCCGGCGCGTCGGCGGAGAGCAGCAAAGGCAGCAGGGCAAAGGCGGCGACCAGCGCGGTCATCAGAACGGGTGTCAGCCGCTCCAGCGAGCCGCGCACGATCATGTGTTGCCCGAAGGTTTCATTCTCGAAGGCGCACAGGTTGATGTAGTGGCTGATCTTGAGGATGCCGTTGCGGGTGGCGATGCCGGTCAGGGTGATGAAGCCGACCAGCGCGGCGACGGACAGCGGCTGCCCGGAAATCCACAGGGCGACCACGCTGCCGACCAGCGCCAGCGGGATATTGCCCATGATGATCAAAGTCAGGGGCACCGAGCGATAGCGGCTGTAGAGCACCATAAAAATCATGGTCAGCGATATCGTGGCCAACAGCGCGATCAGACGCGAGGCCTGTTCCTGCGCCTGAAACTGTCCTTCCAGCGCCGTGAAATAGCCTTCAGGCAAGGGCTTGGCCGCCAGTTCGGCACGGATATCGGCGATCACCTTCGACATGTCGCGACCGTCGGTATTGGCCGAGAGCACGATGCGGCGGCGCGAGTTTTCGCGGCTGACCTGATTGGGGCCGTCGGACTCCTCCACCGTCGCGATCTTCGACAAGGGCACTGCGCCGGTCGGCGTTTCAATCAGCAGATCGGCGAGCGCCTGCGGCCCGCGCGCCGCCTCCGGCAGGCGCACCAGCAGGTCGAAGCGGCGGTTGCCTTCGATGACCTGCGTAATGCGCTCACCTTCGATCATCTGTTCCAGGCCGCGCAGCAGATTGCCGGGCTGCACGCCGTAGCGCGCCGCCTGCTCGTAGTCGAGATGGATCTTGATTTGTGGAATCAACACCTGTTTCTCGATCTGCAAATCGGTTACGCCGGGAATTTTTGCCAAACGGTCACGCAGGTCGGCGGCCTGGCCGCGCAGCGTATCCAGGTCATCACCAAAAATCTTCAGGGCGATTTGCGCGCGCACGCCAGACAGCATGTGATCGAGGCGGTGCGAAATCGGCTGGCCGACATTGCTGACTGCCGGCAGCACGACCAGACGCGAGCGTATGTCGGCGATGATGTCTTCACGCCCGCGCGCAGATGGTTTTAGGTCTACCTCCATCTCGGTGTAATGCACACCTTCGGCGTGTTCATCAAGTTCGGCGCGCCCGGTGCGGCGTCCGACCTGCGTCACTTCGGGCACCTGCATCACCAGTTGCTCGGCCAGCGTGGCAATACGGTTGGACTCGGCCAGCGAGGTGCCGGGATCGAGCAGCACGTTCACCGTCAGCGTGCCTTCGTTGAACGGCGGCAGAAAGGCGCGCGGGAAGAAGGGGACGCTTGCCGCAACCAGCACGACCACGACCAGCGCGCCTGCCAGCAAGCTCCGCGCATGGCCGAACGACCAGTGCAACAGCTTCGCATCTTGGCGCTTGAGCCAGACCACCAGCGGGCTGTCGCCGGCATGCAACTGCTTCATGCGCGGCAACAGGTAATAGGCCATCACCGGTGTCAGCGTCACCGAGACGATCATGCTGGCGAGAATGGAGACGATGTAGGCGATGCCCAGCGGGGTGAACAGCCTGCCCTCGATGCCGGGCAGCACGAACAGCGGCACGAACACCAGCACGATGATCACCGTGGCATAGACGATGGCCGAGCGCACTTCCAGCGTGGCGGC
>CAZMWC010000112.1:0-7251 GCA_964569805.1 uncultured Gallionella sp. | reverse complement strand
CACCCCGTAGGGGCGATTCACGAATCGCCCAAACGTATCGGCGTGGGGAGAAGGGGCGGGGAATTCGTGAATTGCCCTACGCCTTTGCTCTTCTCCGCGTCTTCGCGCCCCGTGTGCAAATCTTTTTGGTTCCGAATCACCCGGATTGGGATAGCCAGCTTGCCTTAACAGGGTGTTGAAAAACGTAGCGAGAGGCAATCAGGCAAGGCCGCATGGGGAGTATGCTTTCCGTTATTTCTCGCTAATCAGGCCATGCTCCACCGCGTACACGGCAGCCTGAACACGTCCGGCGATGTTGAGCTTGCGAAGAATGCCCTGCACATGAATCTTGATGGTGGATTCCGACAGACAGAGCGCACGTGCAATTTCTTTATTGCTGTCGCCGTGGGCGAGCATGATGATAATTTCCCGCTCGCGCGGCGAGAGCTTGTCCAGATTATCATCCGCTATAACCACTTTGCTCTTGGGCGGAGCGCGCAGGGAGTCTGCCAGCTTGTGCGCTATTTGCGGCGACATCACGGATTCACCGTGCGCCGCGCGCCGGATCGACTCCAGCAAAAATTCGGTATCAATATTTTTCAGCAAATACCCGCGCGCACCCGCGCGCAGTGTTTCCAGCAAATCGTCGGCATCTTCTGAAACGGTGAGCATGACCACTTGCGTTTCCGGCATATCTTCTATCAGCAGGCGCAAAGCTTCCAGCCCGCCGGTGCCGGACATGTGCAGATCGAGCAACACCACATCGGGTTGGAGCTGCTTGGCGCGTTTAACACCTTCCAGCCCATCGCCCGCTTCGCCCACCACCTCGAATCCGGGATGCCGCTGCAATACCAGTTTGATGCCGCTGCGGAACAGCGTATGGTCATCAACAATCAAGATACGTATTGGTTTCATACTGTTATGGGAGCCTCTATAATTCATTTTTGCGGGCGAACCGCTGCGTCGCGTGCTCGCTCATTTCTCGCCTATCCATTTGATATGTCTCGTCATTCGCTGCGCGGCTCCTTGCGTTTCATCCCGCAAAAGTGAATTATAGAGGCTCCCTTATTTCACTCCCTGCGCGGCACAGCATGGCGAGTCGTACCTGCGTACCCTGTCCCAATACCGATTCCAGCGTTAATTCGGCATCGATACGATGCGCCCGTTCGCGCATGATGCGCAACCCCACATGGGTGTCACCGGCATCGCGCAAGGCATCGAAGCCGACACCATCATCACAAATTTCAAGCGCGCATTCTCCGTCGCACACGAGTTCCACGTCAACACGGCTTGCCTTGGCGTGCTTGCGCACGTTGGAGAGCGATTCGTGCACAATATGCATGATCTGCAGCACGTGTTCCGGCAGCAGTTCCGGCACTGTGCCACGATGTAAAAGAGCCGTGCGGATACCGGTTTGCCCCTCGAACTTTTCCAACGCGCTGCGCAGCGCGGTTTCCAGGTCGGCATTGCCGATGCGTGTGCGGAAATGTACCAGCAGTTCGCGCACATCATCATAACTTTCCTGCACGCCTTCACGTATCTGCGCCAGTCCTTGCAACGCCTCGGCAGTGCGCTCATCCTGCAAATCTTCGCTCAACAGCTGCACCTGAATATTCAGGAAGGCGAGCGATTGAGCAATACTGTCGTGCAACTCCTGCGCCAACAGGTTGCGCTCCTCCGATACGGCCATTTCTTTTTCGCGCGCAACCAGTCTCTGGTTTTCAATGGCGATACCAAGATGCTGCCCCACCGACTCCAGCAGGCGGATATCCGAGGGCGGCAAAACACGCGGCACGTCAAAGAACAGGCTGATTGTACCCAGCACCCTCTGTTTGGAGCGGATCGGCACAGCCACCATCGCTTTGAACTCGCTGTGTTTGCATGCATGGAGCAATATCTGTGATGTCAGCATGGAAAAATCGGAGCTGACCGCAACGCCGTCACGCGCCACTTCGCCGCACAGGCAGCTACCCACAGAGAGACAAGCCTCTTCGGCCAGAAAAGATTCTGAAACACCGCATGCCGCGACAATTCGCAGTTGCTGCCCCTTGTGGTCAGCCAAACGCACCACACCATCACGCGCGCCAATCAGGGCGGACAACTTGCCCAGCACGATATCGCAAAGCGGTTCTGTTGCAGTGGATGAGTTAAGGGAAGCGGCCACATCGTAAAGTGCCGTAAGCTCACGGTTCTTGATTTCGACGCTATGCGTTTTTTCCTCTATCCGCTCCTCCAGCGTGGCATAAATATCCTGCAACTGCCCGGCCATACGATTAAAGCCTTCCGCCAGCTCGCCAAATTCATCTTTACCGGTAACCGGCAGACGCACATCAAAATCTGCCTTACCCATGCGTTGTATTCCTTCCCGCAAGCGGTTCACAGGGCGTATCACCATCAGCGCGAACAGGCTCATCAGCAACACCGTGCCGATCAAAGCCAAGCTCGCCAGCCCAATTTGAAAGGTACGCAGCAAAGTGGTGGCGCGGGCGTTACTCTGCTCCACCATCGTGACCAGATCATTCACACTGTCAACAAATTCTTCCACATCGGCGCGGTACTCAGCCAGCATTTTTTCCTGCTTTGCGCGTTGCTGCATGTCGAGTATGCGTCCGATACGCGGCTTGATATCGCCCTGCCAGGCCTGCCGCAATTTGTCCATCTGGGCGCGCACGGCATCATCCTTGGGCAAGGAAAGCGGGCGCCGTGGATCGCCACGCTCAAGATCCACCAGAACTTTCTCGAATTGCGCAACTTTGGCTTCAATATCACGCCGCAATTCAACGCTAGGCTGCTGCACTTGCTGCGCCAACAAAAAGGCAATATGAAACGAGCGCATGCGCTCGCTGCCGGCATCGTTAATCGCCGCCGCGCCCCCTTCAAGCCGCCAGGAAACATAAAGTGTCGAGCTGATAGCGACTAACGCCACCAAAAAATAGAACACCAGCAAGCCGGTGATTTTTTCCTGAATTTTCATGGCAACTTGTTGGCCTTCATGGATTTATGCCGCCCCCTTGTTCGGAGCATGTATTGAAGTGATCGCAAATTCGACCAAATCGGCAGGGTGTTCGGTATAGGGTTGCCCCATACTGATGGAGCCTGCGCCCTGCAAGATCATTTCTTCACGGGCAATGCGCGCCACAGAACCGTTACTGGAACGGACATATGTTCCATTGGTGCTCTGATCCACAAGGACAAATTTGCCAAAACGTAACTCGATGCGCGCATGCTGGCGTGAGGCGAAATTGTTTTGGATGAAAACATCGCAGGTTTCACCCCGCCCCATCACCACACTTCTGCGGCCTTTGTTAATCATGATCAGCTGATCATGATAACGCAGGGCCAACTCATCGTTATTGTCTGGAGACTTGCGATATGCGGGCACACCGATACGTGTGCTCATCATGTCATCCTGTTCCCAGATAACCAGAAAAATATCGAATTGTTCCTGCTTGCCTTTGAATTCGGTGCGCATGATCTGGCGCAGTTTGTCACGCAAATCAACCGGCAAGGCTTCGACCACAGCCTTGGTCGCCATGATCTGGGCAGCCCTGGTTATCGCAGCAACACGTGCGGCGACGTTAACGGTGTCGCCGAATACATCACCATGCTCGCAGATGGCATCGCCATAATGAAATCCAATGCGGATATGCATCGGATTACCTTCTTCCGGCCTGCCATGCTCTACGGCCTGCTGCATCGCACAGGCAGCATGCAGTGCCGCCTGTGCGCTTGGGAAGGTACACATGATTTCATCGCCTATAGTTTTGATCAGCGTCCCCTGCCAAGCCGTGACCTCATTGACCATTGTGGCAATGCAGCGTGCGATCAACCGACGCGCCAGGTCGTCGCCAAGATTGTCATAAAGCGCAGTGCTGCCGCAGATATCGGCAAATAAAACCGCCAGTTTTTGCGAGCTTGCGCCTGACGACGGGATTCCCGTTTGCCCTTTCTCCATGCTGTCCAACATCGGCATCCCAACATTAATTAACCCGGTCATTGTAATGGATTGCGGTGCCAAAGTGAGCGCGGGCAAATGCGCACAGGTTCGGATTGGCCCTTCTTGCAATTTGACGATGGTCAATTGGCACAATATGCTGTGCCTTCGCATTCAGATAGACTGTCGCCACCGCACCAAGAAGTGACAGCAGCGCGATTACCCGACAAGTCGGCGGCACGCAACAATGGAGGCATGATGAACCTGAAGTTCTGGAAGAAAAAACCCGGCACCGAAAACGGTGCAGAAGAACTGCGGGATGATTCTGCCGTAAACGACCAGGCACAAAAATCCTCCGATTCGATTGCGTCCACACAGGATGCCGACGAAAGCGACCCAGCATCATCCACCCCAAAAACCGGGCTGGCCGCGCGAATAAAATCGATATTGGCCACATTGGCTTCACGTTTCAAGAAAACGCCTGTGCCGGCACCGGATGCAGAAGAGGGTCAGGGCAAAGATACGCGCTGCCGCTCAAAAGACGATCAGGAAAATGCCGAAGAAGCTCCGGTAAAACTCGGTCTGGTCGCACGAATAAGATCAAAACTGATCGCGCTGACTTTGCGCCTCAAGGAAGCGCCTGAACCAGACGCGGAAGAAAATCAGGGCAAAGATACGCGCCGCCGCTCAAAAGACGATCAGGCAGATGCCGAAGAAGCTCCGAAAGAACCCAGCCTATTCGGTCTGGTAAAGCTGCTATTAGCCGCATTTATTTCGCATTATAAGAAACGTCTGATTTTCACCCTGCTGCTTTTATTGCTGATAGGTATCGCATATGCCGCTTGGGACATTATCTTTCCACCATTAATAAGGACATCTACCACGATCGAGCCTCAAACCAAGTCCGAAGCGCTCAATAAAAAGAGTGAGCTCCTGAAGAAAAAAAGCGATGAAGCGCAAGCGCGTGCCGATGCCTTGAGAAAAGAGAGCGAGGCGACACATACAGAAGCCGAAGCGCTCAAGAAAAAAGAAGAGGAAGAAAAAGCACGGGCCGAGGCTGAAGCTCTGCTAAAAAAAGAAGCAGAAGAAAAAGCGCAAGCGGAAGCGCTCAGGAAAAAAGAAGAGGAAGAAAAAGCGCAAGCGGAAGCGCTCAAGAAAAAAGAAGAGGAAGAGAAAGCACGGGCCGAAGCCAAAGCCTTAATGAAAAAGGAAGCGGAAGAAAAAGCGCGGGCCGCAGCACTGGATAGATCGTCCCGCCAACAGCAGTCGCTTGGCTCGCCGGCTCGGCAATCAGGCGGAGGCACCGCGCTGCCCTCGGCCAACGGTGAAGTAGCCATCGTCGGCGGTAAAGATCCCCAAACCGCCGCCAAGTCGTTGAAAGAAGTCATCGAAACCATGAATTCAGATTCGGCACCTCCACCAAAAGAACCCGCCAAATGAGGGACTATCAACCGTCCATGAGGTGATGCACTTCGCTGTTCAGACAGCTGGCTTACCCAACCTCCTCATGCTTTAATTGGAGGCCAATTGCCCTGTAAAACCTTCGGCTCGATCTCTATCATGCCGGCATCGCTGGTGGCCATGACCTGGCTCTCCTGGAGGGTAAATTGCAGTTGCATGGTGCGATTGGCAAGCGCGGCAAGCGCCTGGGTGACATCGCCCGGCAAATTGAGCACAGTGAGATTATTCAGGCGTTGTAGCTTGTCGCGGTTCTGGTTCCACCAGATGTCGGCGGCGCGCCCGTAGCTGATGACGATCACCTGGCCTGCGCGGCCGCTGGCCTTGCGGATCTCGCGTTCGTCGGGCAAACCGACTTCTATCCAGCGTTCAATCGCACCGGTCAGGTCTTTCTGCCACAGGTCGGGCTCGTCGTTGCCGCTGATACCTTTGCCGAAAATCAGCGCATCATCGGCGTATAGCGCGAAGGCAAGCAGCCGCACCATCATGCGCTCATCGGTTTCCGATGGATGCCGCGCCAGCGTCAACGCGTGATCGGCATAGTAGTGGCGATCCATGTCAGCGATCTGGAGGGCGGCTTTGAATATGGTAGATTTAATCGCCATGTATTCGGGGTTCTGTTCGGCAGGCGCGCATTCTATGTGACTTTATCGAATCTCGCTGGCTCCACACTCACCACTCACCACTCACCACTCACCACTCACCACTCACCACTCACCACTCATCACTCACGTTGCGGCGCATGGTATTGCGTCGCCGTTGCGACTATAATTCGCGTCCTTTTTAGCTTTGCCGCCCGCCCTATACCAAAATGCAGCTGTTCGCCTTTGGCATTAACCATCAAACCGCGCCGCTCGCCGTGCGCGACCAAGTCGCGTTCAATGCGGACGGGACCGAGAACGCGCTACGCGATCTGGTTGCAAATGGCGCGGCGAAAGAAGCGGCCATCCTTTCCACCTGCAATCGCACGGAGTTGTACTGTAACGCCGCGCAACCCGATCACGCCATCGACTGGCTGGCGCAATATCACCACCTGCCGCGCAAGGACATCGACCCTTATCTTTACACCCTGCCGCGCGAGCAGGCTGTGAAACATTCGTTCCGTGTGGCAAGCGGTCTGGACTCGATGGTGCTGGGCGAGCCGCAGATACTCGGGCAAATGAAGCAGGCGGTGCGCCAGGCCGAGCAGGCGGGCACGCTCGGTTTCCTGCTGCACAAATTATTCCAGCGCACTTTTTCGGTAGCGAAAGATGTGCGCACCCAGACCGAGATCGGCGCGAATCTGGTTTCGATGGCCGCCGCTGCGGTGCGGCTGGCCGAACGCATCTTCCCGAGCATTTCCGAACAGAACGTATTGTTCATCGGCGCGGGCGAAATGATCGAACTCAATGCGATACATTTCGCGGCACGTGCGCCAAAGCGCATCACCGTCGCCAATCGCACCTTGGAACGCGCACAGATTCTGGCGCGGCGCATCAACGGCCACGCGATCACGCTGACCGACTTGTCGGAACAACTGGCGCAACACGACATCATCGTCACCAGCACCGCCAGCCAGCTACCTATTCTGGGCAAAGGCATGATGGAACGCGCACTCAAGGCGCGCAAGCACCGCCCCATATTCATCGTCGATCTGGCCGTACCGCGCGATGTGGAAGCGGAAGTCGCCGAACTGGACGATGTGTTTCTTTACACCGTGGACGACATCGCCGAGGTGGTCAAAGACGGCCTCGATGCGCGCCAGGGCGCGGTAAAAGAAGCCGAAATCATCATCGAGTCCGGTGTGGCCGATTTCGTGCACTGGATGGAATCGCGCGAAGTGGTACCGACCATCCGCGCGCTGCGCGACCATGCCGAACGCAACCGCCGCCACGAACTGG
>CAZMWC010000111.1:0-7265 GCA_964569805.1 uncultured Gallionella sp. | reverse complement strand
ACGTTCGTTTTTTAAGCATCCTTCTGTAGCCTATATTTCTGACTTATGAGTAAGTGTGGCGGGTCAATAATACGAACGCGTTGAGCCGGGGTTATGTTCATACAACTACAACGGTAACGCGGGGCGGCCATAATAATATCCTTGCGCATAATCCACACCGATCTCGGCGAGCATTTTTGCGGTCATTTCATCTTCGACAAATTCGGCAACCGTTTTCAGGCCGAACTGGTGCGCCATGCTGTTGATCTGCTCGACGATAATGCGGTCGCGCTCGTCAGACACCATATTCCGCACAAAGCTGCCCTCGATTTTCACATAATCGATCGAAAGATACTTCAGGTATAGGAACGAGGAAAATCCGCTGCCGAAATCGTCCAGCGCGACCGAAATTCCCGTGGTGCGCAGCTCTTCGATCACCGCCCTCACCTGGGTCAGATTCGGCAATGCCTCGCGTTCGGTAATTTCCAGCACGATACTCTCGCAGGACACACCCACGCTTCGGACCAGCTCGGGAATACCATGCACCCAATCGAGATCGTTGAAGCTGCGCGGAAACAGATTGAAAAACATTTTGACTTGCGGGTTTTTCTTCGCAATCACCGCGTAATGCGCCAAGCCCTTGCGGAACACCTCACGGTCCAGCTCCTTCGCCATGCCCAGCTCTTCGGCAACCTCGATAAACTCGCCGGCCGGAATGATGGTTTCGCCATCGCGGATGCGCACCAACACTTCAAAAGCCATTACCTCGTTATTCTGCACATTGATAATGGGCTGTAAAAATGCCTCGATACGATCTTCGCGCATGGCATCGCGCAGGAATTCACCCTGCTTGAAAATCGACATCATGCTGCGGTCTTCTTCGGATTCCGCAGTCATCACCTGATTCTTGCCGCGCGTTTTGGCCTTGTACAACACCACATCCATCGCAGCATAAATTTGATCTCCGGTCTGCCCATCTTCTGGAAAGCTGACCATGCTGAAACTGGCGGTAGAACGTATCTTGCCCACCGGGAGTTCGAACTCCTTGCCGCTCAATGCCTGATGCAGTTTTGTGGCGACCTGCAAGCCGTTGGTCGCGCCCGTTTCCGGAAGAATGATGGCAAACTCGTCGCCGCCCAGGCGCGCCAGCACATCGCCACGGCGCAAGCCATCGCCCAACATCGCGCTGAGCTCCTTGAGCACCATATCGCCGATCGGATGCCCGAAGGTATCGTTGATGTACTTGAAGTTATCCAAGTCGATCATGATCACCGAAAAGCCGCGTTGGTGGCGTGTCGCGCGAATGATTTCATACTGCATGAATTCCTGAAATTTGCGCCGGTTGTACAAACCGGTGAGCGGGTCGCGTATGGACAGCTCCTCTAGCCTGGTGTTGTATTCCTGCACCGTCTTGAGCAAATGGTTGAAATACTCGACCAGCTGCTTCAGCTCCTGCAACCACGTCGAACTGCTGACACGATGGCTCAAATTCATATCCAGCGTCACATTGCGCATCACCCCCACCAGATTGGCGATTGGCAACACGACCAGATAACGCAACTGGAAGTAAAGAATGATAAAAACTGCACCCATGACAATCAGGGTGTAAGCGACAACGGTATTGATCACTTCGTTGAACGACACTTTCAGGTTGCTGATCGGGTAGGTAATATCAACCACCCCATGCACCGCGCCGACGTGGGATTCGGTGTGACATTTCAAACATTCCTGCGTTGCCAGCAACGGATACAGATAGCGGATAGTCGCCTTGTCCGGGAACAGCAGCGCATCATGCCCGCCGGACATTGCCTGCCCGAGCGCGCTATCTTTTTGGACAAAAGCGCGCTCGCCTTCCATCTCGCCGAATTCCCGCGCCACGACTTCGCCGCGATATACTTTTATCTTCGCGCCCGGCATGGCGGTATTGAGCCGTTCGATGGTCTCGTTGATTTCCTGCTTGCTCCAACCCTTGCGCATCGCCGAATACAGGCTCTGGAACACCAGTCTGGAAGTTTGTTGCGCATCGTCGCGCGCCAGATCATGTATCGCCCGATCCCGCACCATCCCGGACACGGCAAAGATAAGCACGAAGGCGACAACCATTGAGAATACGGAGAGCAGAATCAGCAGCCTGCCCAGCGTGAGCTGGGCAAGAGAATCAGTTAATTTTTTCATCTGCGCGCCTCCATTTATTGTATTCAGGCAATGAGTTCAACCACCGTTCCTGCGGGCGCCAGATCAAACAATTCGATCAAATCGGTATTGTGCATCCTGATGCAGCCATGCGATCCGGGAGTGCCGAGTTGCACCAAATCCGGCGTGCCGTGGATATAGATATAGCGCCGCATCGTATCGTGTTCACCCAACCGGTTGAAGCCGGCTTCGCAACCGGACAACCACAGGATACGCGTCAATATCCAGTCACGCTCGGGAAATTGCGCTCCCAGTTCCGGCGTGTAGATTTCGCCGGTCGGGCGGCGGCGCACGAATACGGCATTTTCCGGTTGCCCCGCGCCGATTTTGGCGCGGATGATATGTTTGCCACGCGGCGTGCAATAACTGCCGCACATTTCACCCGCGCCGTTCGTGGCGGTGGAAACGGCGTAGCGGTGCAGCAATTCGCCTGTATCATCAAGCAATTCGAGCTGTTGCGCGGCAAGGCGGATATTAATTTTCATTTGGCTCATCGGGCAATTCGTGAATTGCCCCTACCCTCTTTTGTTGCGCGCGGCGCAATGCGAAAAAATCACTCAATAACAAACCGCATTCCTCCGCCATCACCCCGCCTTGCACTACCGTGTGATGGTTCAAGCGCAACCCATCCCCGACCCTCCCATTGTCAGGTGAGGGAGCTGGTTCTCCTCCCCTGGCCAGGGGATGCCGGGAGGGGTTGAACTCTCCAAACGCATCCAGTACGCTGCCACATGCGCCGGACTTGGGGTCACTCGCCCCGTACACCACCCGCGCGATACGCGCATGCATGATCGCCCCCGCGCACATCAGGCATGGCTCCAACGTAACAAACAAGTCGCAGCCAACCAACCGGTAATTACCCAATCGTTGTGCGGCATCGCGTAGTGCCACCATTTCTGCATGAGCCGAGGGATCGTGACGTGAAATCGGTGCATTAAAGCCGCGTCCGACAATTACCCCATCCCGCACCACCACCGCACCCACCGGCACTTCACCGATCGCCTCGGCCTGCCGTGCCAGATCAAATGCCGCGCGCATGAATACAACATCTCCTTCGTATACAGATGTTATGTCGCGCACGGCTTCGTCACTCTTGTTCAATATAGGGAACCTCTATAATGCCTTCAAAATACGAGAAGGCGCTCTCCCATTCTCCACGGTTATTTCCGCCAGCCTTCTGGAATGCCAAGGTTGCACTTGACCCCATGAAAAACGCCACCCCCAATTTCCATTCGAGTGTCCGGGATAATTCATCCGGTGCTCGCCGGACAGCCCGAGCACATCCTGCAACGGAAAAATAACTATGTTGGCCACCGAGGCGGAAAGTGCGCGCATCGTGTCCCATTGGATTTCTGTCCCGTCGCTTTGAAGGTACTGCCGGGCAAAATCTTTCTCTTTATCGGAAGCGGTGTTCCACCAGCCGATCATGGTGTCGTTATCGTGGGTTCCGGTATAGGCAACCGTGTTGGGCACATAGTTGTGTGGCAGAAACGAATGCTCGCTCCCTTCGGCAAAGGCGAACTGTAAAATACGCATACCGGACAGATTGAATTTATCGCGAAGTTCCACTACGTCAGGTGTAATCAAGCCCAGATCCTCGGCAATGATGGGCAGGCTTGGAAAAGCTTTCTCCAAAGCTTCAAACAGCTTTGCGCCGGGGCCGGGCACCCATTTCCCACTGATCGCATCGGGTGCGTCTGCCGACACTTCCCAACAAGCGGCAAAACCCCGGAAATGGTCGACACGCACCAGATCAGCCTGTTGCAGCGCATGTCCGAGACGCGCGATCCACCAGGCGTAGCCGGTCTTTTCGTGAATATCCCAGCGGTACAGCGGATTACCCCAAAGCTGTCCTGTTTTACTGAAGTAATCGGGGGGCACGCCGGCCACAACTGAAGGGCGAAGATCGTCGCCCAGCTCGAACAATTCCTGGTGCGCCCATACATCTGCGCTTTGATAGGCCACAAATATCGGCACATCGCCGATGACCCGCACTCCCCGCTCGTTGGCATAAAGCCTCAATTTTGACCATTGGCGGGTAAAGCACCATTGGCAGAATTTCCAGAAATTGATTTCTTCGGCACATTTTTCTGCGATGGCGCGCAATGCTTCGGGTTTCCTGCTAGCCACCTCTGCCGGCCATAGATTCCAGTCATAGCTATTTTCGCGGCCAACAATGGCCATGAATAACGCGTAGTCATCAAGCCATGCGCTTGCCGCGCTGCAAAAACCGGAATATGCCTCGAGCATTTCCACGTTACCGCCCGCAAAAAAGCATTTTGCCGCGCGGCGCAAGCACTCCAATCGAAACGTTCCAAGCAATGAAAAATTTATCCGATCATGGCGAAAACTCGGATCGGGTATCAGGTGTTCCGGGGAAAGCCAGCCATGATCGGCCAACTCCTGAAGATCGATAAGCAGAACATTGCCGGCAAAAGCCGAACTGCTCATGTAGGGTGAGTTGCCGGGCCCTGTTTCGCCCAGCGGCAAAACCTGCCAGTAGGTTTGTCCGGCACTAGCCAACCAGTCCACGAAGCGATAAGCGTCCGAGCCGAAATCCCCGGCACCAAACATCCCGGGGAGCGAGGTTGGGTGCAGCAATATGCCACTGGCTCGATCTGTCATCATCCTAGAAAACGCAGTTGGTGTTGAATGTCATATTCATTCAATGTGTTGTGCCGCCTTTGTAGGTGCGAATTTATTCGCACATAACCTCTTGTTCGGGCGAATGAATTCGCCCCTACATACCCTTGAACTGCGGTTTTTAGGATCATCGTTACAAGAGGTTTACTCTGGAAAACGTAGTTGGCGATAAATTCCCCATTTGCTCATGGCGCTGCATTATTTTTTGTAGGATGTGGTGAGCTTGCGAACCGCATCATTTGACACGCGAGCGATGCGGTTCCTTCGTCACCGCATCCTACCGTGCTGTTGTGCGAATAAATTCGCACCTACGCACCCTTCAATTACATTTTCCAGATTTATTCGGAAGCGCGACGCATTGCGCCACCCGCTTCGGGGGAGCCTCCGCCCAGGCTGATCGGCTCCGAAAGATTCATCGGCGGCACCAGTTTCAACAAACGGTACAACTCGGTCAAGTTATGGCGGAACAGGCGGTCGAAGCTGGCGACCGAGTGTGACGGGTTGTAATCGCCAAACCACCAGAACCAGTCGGAGCTTTCGCAGGAGCTAAGCTGCTTTTCGGCAGCATCTTGTTCGGCTTGCCCAAGCCGTCCGCTGTGCATGACCATGTCGTAACTTTGTTTGGCCACACACAACAAATCCCAGGCACGGTTCTTGTCCTTGGAACCTATCCAGGTCGAAAAATTACCATAGACCCAACTGCCGGCAACAATGCCCGGCAGGCTGCGCACTTGAGCCCTGCCGGGGATTTTTACCTGCGATTTCAGGTAATCACGATAAGTGCAGGCACGAATGTAACCATGCGCCTCCAAGCTGGCGTAAAGCTCATCAAGGAAATAAAAACCGTTGTAGGGGTAATATTCCCATGCATTCTCGCCATCCAGAATGATGCTCACAATAGGCACTTCTCCGTCCGACGCATGTTTGGCAATCGCCTCGATCTGTTCGATAAAATGCCGCGCCGCATCTTTGCCATGCCAGCGCGAATACTCAAAGCCGATCAAGTCGGACAACCGATCATCCCGGAAAAAACAACTCAACCCCTCTGCGCCATTTTCAAGACGATAGGGTCTGTACAAGTATTGAACAGGGTTGGCGACGCTTTGCCGATGGTGATTCAGGCTGCTGACCAAAACACCCTCGCCACTGGCCGTCCAGCGACAACCGCCATCTGCCAATGCGCTCAATGTGCTGTCCGAAATCGCACCTTCGGCCGGCCACATGCCGGTCGGCTCGCTGCCAAAGCGCGCGGCATGGCTCTTCCTGGCCTTGGCGATATGCGATGCGACGCGCATTTTCCCTGCCGGATAACGGAGAGCTTGCGGCAATGGCGCGTCCGGCATGGCTTCTTTGGCGCTGGCAAAATCAATTAACAATGGGGCCAGCGGATGATAGTGGGGTGTGGCGGAAATCTCGATTTGCCCGGACTCTTCCAGCTTGCGATAGCGCGGTATGATGCCGCCGATCAATTCGCCGATCAGCGCCAGCAATTGCTGGCGGTCTGCAAAACTGAAACCTTCAGCCTTGCTCATCAGGCGCACCACGAGATCATGTTCGCGGCGCACGCTCTCCCCACACCATGCCAGGTGATACCAGGTCAACAGGTCTGCCATATACTGGCCGGACAAATAGGACAGCGCAGCTTCCCCGTCGGCCTGCAAACGGTTGAATAGGTCATACAGGCGCTTATACGCCGGATAGGGCGTAATCATCTTGGTGTGGTTGCTACGGAAACAAGAGTCGAACGCCAATTGCCGTTGTTCCGCAGAGAACTCGCAGGGATCTTCATGAGCCAGCAAGCGCAACAACGGGTCGCGCAATTGGCCCGTGGCAAACTGATCCACATAGTCCTCCAACTGATCGAGCAATACCGGCACAAAATTGATTACGGCATGTACTTTTGGATGGCGTTCGAGGTGATACGCCATGTCGGTGTAATCCTTGATGGCATGCAAATAAGTCCACGGCAACACAAAATCGCCGCTGGCATAATCGCGGTAATCCGGCTGGTGCATGTGCCAGAGAAAAACTAAATCGACAGGTTTTGCCATGTTGCTTGCTGGATGGGCAATATTCGCTGTAATCAGCGAAGGCTATGCACTTTTTGCCCGAGCATCTCCGGAGTAATGAGCGTTATGCCATTCGGGCTGACATGGAAGCGTTCGCGGTCTTGCTCCGGGTTGACTCCCACTGTCAGCCCTTCCGGAATCTTGCAGCTTTTATCCACGATGGTGCGTTTCAGCGTCACACTGCGGCCAACCTCTACGTTGGGCAACAATACCGAATCCGCGATATTGCAATAACTATCCACCCGCACATTCGAAAACAACACCGAGTTGCGCACCGTCGAGCCGCTCACGATACAACCGCCGGAAACCAGCGAATCGATGGCGATACCGCGCCGGTCATCGTCGTCGAACACAAACTTGGCCGGCGGCAGTTGCTCCTGA
>CAZMWC010000110.1:0-7330 GCA_964569805.1 uncultured Gallionella sp. | reverse complement strand
TTATGCGGGGTAGATCGCCCCAAGTACGCATGAATGCCTTGCGCCAGTGACGGCCGGTAAGTTGGCGGGCTTGCCATGTAAAGTCTGCTGCGCCAGCCAGGCGAACGCGATAGCTTCCAGGTAATCGCCATCCACACCGAGCAAATCGGTGGTTCGTACACTGCCGTCGGGTAATAAGGCCGCAAGCCGGGAGTGTAGCGCCATGTTATGCGCGCCGCCGCCACACAGGTAAATCTCTGTTGTGCTGCCGCAGTGTTGCCGGATGGCTTGTGCAATGGTGCAGCAGGTCAGTTCCAGCAGGGTAGCCTGCACGTCTTCTGCCGCTTCATCACCTTGCAGTTTGTTTTCCAGCCATGCCATGTTGAACAGATCGCGCCCGCTGCTCTTGGGCGGCAGCAGGGTGAAAAACGGTTCGTCGAGCATTCGTTGCAGCAACGCCGGCAGTACGGTGCCCGACGCTGCCCATGCGCCACTGGCATCAAAGTGCTGCCCGGTATGCAGCGTGCACCATGCATCCATGAGCAGATTGCCCGGGCCGCAATCGAAGCCACTGGCTTCCCGGTCTTGTGGTAGGTCCGTCAGGTTGCTGATGCCGCCAATGTTGACGATGACGCGGTGGATGTCAGGGTGGCGAAATATCTTGTCGTGGAAGGCCGGAACCAGCGGCGCACCTTGGCCACCGGCAGCGATGTCGCGGCTGCGAAAATCGCTAACTACGGTAATACCGGTTAATTCCGCTAGTAATGCAGGATTGTTTAACTGGATGGTGTAACCATGTTCGGGGTGATGGCGGATGGTCTGCCCGTGGCAGCCGATGGCTCGTACGTGCCCGGTCACACTATCGACATTTTTTAGCAGCGCACACGTCGCATCAGCATATTCGTGCGCCAGCAGGTTGGCGACGAGTTGGGCCTGATGAAGTTCGTTGTGGGCAGGTTGGTGCAGAGCGAGCAGTGCGCTCTTCAACGGCTGCGGATAGGGAAGATAGTGGCTGGCGATGAGTCGGGGCGAGGTTTGCGAGAAATCTACCAGTGCGACATCAACACCATCCAGGCTGGTGCCGGACATCAAGCCAATGTAAATTTCAGTCGGATGCACCGGTCACAGTTAATCAAGCTTGGCAAGGTTGGTGTTGCGCAGCAGGGCCAAGCGCGCAATAAGTTCACTTGTCGCCGATTGAAACGCCGCCTTGTTGGCAGCATCTACCGGTGTGGCATTGGGCAATGCGACACGCAGCGGGTCGCGTTGCTGACCGTTGATCTTGAACTCATAGTGAAGATGGGGGCCGTTAGCCAAACCGGTCATGCCGACATAACCGATCACATCACCCTGCGCCACGCGCTGGCCTTGGCGCAATCCTTTGGTGAAGCGTGACAGGTGCCCGTACACGGTGGCAAAATTTCCCTGATGATTGAGCATGATGACATTGCCGTAGCCGCTTTGTTTTCCCACCAATGACACCACACCGTCAGAGGTTGCCCTGACCTTGGTGCCGGTTGGGGCAGCGAAGTCAGTGCCCCTGTGTGCGCGCCAGGTTTTTAGTACCGGATGAAAACGCGAGAGGGTGAAGCCGGAGCTGACCCGTGAAAACTCGATGGGCGAGCGCAAAAATGCCTTGCGTACGCTCTTGCCCTCGGGCGTGTAGTAGTTTCCGTGTTGGTCATCATTCTGGAAATATACAGCCCGATACACATGATTCTGGTTGGTGAATTCGGCGGCCTGGATACGGCCGGTATTCATCAGGGCACCGTTGCTGTAAATCATTTCATACATTACGGTAAATTTGTCACCTTTGCGCAAATCATGGTGGAAGTCGATATCGCCGCTAAAAAGTTCGGCCAATTGATCGGCGATGGCATCTGGAATATCGACGGCATCGGTGGCGGCGTACAAGCTGGTTTTGATTTCGCCGGTACGTGCAAGCAGGCGTTTTTCCAGCAGCGCCGGCAAGATTTTGGCCGTGAAGCCGCTATCCTGTTTTTCGATCATAATCTGCGTGCCGTTGTTGCCCGGATAACGCAAGGCAATCAATCCGCCGGAGGAATTAGTTTCGGCCTGGATTTCTTTGCCGATGGAAAGTTTGCGGAAAGATTCCGCTTCACCGGAGGCGCGCAAATAGTTGCTGGCCGCAGCATCCTCGACATTCAGGCGGCGCAATAATTCAACCACAGTATCGCCGCGTTGCACCCTCTCATTGCGCCAAAAACTTGTAATGGCAGATGGGGCGGGTGTGATTCTTGGCAAAGCGATTTCCTCGATGGCTACCTTGATTTCGGTTGAGCCAAGATCGCTTTGTGGTGCCAGGCCGAACGCGGTAACGACACCCAGCAATGGGAGTGTGGACAAGGCGACGAACCAGCGTAATTTTATTTTGCGTTCTTGATTGAGCAGGTTTTGGGTTAACATTCGCGCTTCCCTGGATTACTTTGTTGGGTGTTGCTTTGTTGCCTATTGGCAACATCTTGCATTTTTGTTGGTGCGCACTTTAACAGAAAGGGGCATTTTCTTAAACCCAACCTGACGGGTGGAATGGGGAAATGACCGGGAGGCAAAACACGGCCGACCGATGGGTGAAAATCGGGTACAAACGGCATTAGGGAAACTCGCGCAGCGATTCGTTTGCCCTTTCTGGGTGAAACAACTAGCCATTCGACTAGGCTGCAAACGACCGCAGCCAAGTCGCTGGTTATCCCGCTTGCGGGGGGAAGTTGGATAGGGGGAAACGGTCATGGCAAGTTTCATCATCAGGTGCGGCATGCTTGCCATGACCGTTAGGTATCTTTCAAACTTGAATCGATAATGAGTACAGCAAAAATGACACACCCTGCGACAATGACGCATGAAGCACTGGCGCAAATCAAGCGAGGAGCCCATGAACTGCTGCTGGAAGGCGAGCTGAAACAGAAGCTTGCACTGGGCCGCCCATTGCGCGTCAAGGCGGGTTTCGACCCCACCGCGCCCGATTTGCATCTCGGCCATACCGTGCTGCTCAACAAAATGCGGCAATTGCAGGATTTGGGACATCACGCGCTGTTCCTGATCGGCGACTTCACCGGCATGATTGGCGACCCGACCGGCAAGAATGCCACTCGCCCACCGCTGTCGCGTGAGCAGGTGCTGGCCAACGCGCAGTCCTACCGCGATCAGGTGTTCAAGGTGCTTGACCCGGATCGGACCGAGGTCGTGTTCAACTCCACCTGGATGGACAAATTCAATGCGGTCGATCTGATACGTCTTGCTGCCACCCATACTGTGGCGCAGATGCTGGAGCGTGATGATTTTTCCAAGCGCTACAAGGGCAGCCAGCCTATCGCCATCCATGAATTCATCTACCCGCTGGTGCAGGGCTACGATTCGGTGGCGCTCAAGGCCGACATCGAGTTGGGCGGCACGGATCAGAAATTCAACCTGCTGATGGGGCGCGAACTGCAAAAGCACTACGGCCAACCCGCGCAGTGCGTACTCACCATGCCGCTGCTGGAAGGGCTGGATGGCATCAACAAGATGTCAAAATCGCTGGGCAACTACGTCGGTATTACCGACACGCCGCAGGATATGTTCGGCAAGCTGATGTCCGTGTCAGATGAGCTGATGTGGCGGTATCTTGAGCTGCTTTCCTTTGAGAGCCTGGCGACTATCGCCAAATGGCGCGAAGAAGTGGCGCAAGGGCGTAACCCGCGCGACATCAAAGTGCTGCTGGCACAGGAAATCGTAACGCGTTTCCATTCACGACAGGCGGCCGAGGCCGCTTTGGCGGAGTTTGAGGCGCGTTTCCGCCAGGGTGTGTTGCCGGACGATATGCCGGAAGCCAGTGTTTCCGCGCTTGGCGGGAGTATTACCGTGCCGCATTTGCTCAAACAGGCTGGATTGGTGGATAGCACTTCCGAAGCGATACGCATGATCCAGCAGGGTGCGGTCAAACTGGACGGCGAGCGTGTTAACGACAAGGCATCGGTGGTCGGGGCGGGCAGAACGGTCGTGGCGCAAGTAGGCAAGCGCAAATTTGCCAGAATTACGGTCGGGTAGGGCGCATCCCGGCAGGTTTTATCCGGCTATGAAGCCAATGCGTTTGGTTCGGCTGTTTCCCGTTCCACCAGCAGCGAATATAACCTGCGGCTATCCACCCGCAGTACGGTAAAAGTCAGTTCACCGATGTGGATGCGGTCGCCGCGTTTGGGAAGTTGCCCGGCGGCTTTGAGTACCAGTCCGCCTACCGTATCGTATTCCTCGTCGCTAAACTCTGTGCCGAGTACCTCATTGAAATTGGCGATTTCGGTGTCGGCCTTTACGCGATATGGCCCATCTTTTCCTTCAAGAATAATATTATCCTCGTCCTCGTCGAAATCATATTCATCCTCGATATCGCCAACGATTTGTTCCAGCACGTCCTCGATCGTCACCATGCCTGATACGCCGCCATATTCGTCGGCCACCAGCGCAATGTGATTGCGGTTGCTGCGAAAATCGCGCAACAGCACATTCAACCGCTTGGATTCCGGTACGAACACCGCCGGGCGCAGCATGTCGCGCACATCGAATTCTTCCCCTGCGTAATAGCGCAACAGGTCTTTTGCCAGCAGGATGCCGATGATGTTGTCCTTGTCGCCATCGGTGACCGGGAAGCGCGAATGTGCGGTTTCAATGACAAAAGGAATAAATTTTTCCGGTAGTTCACTGATGTCAATGACATCCATTTGCGCGCGCGGAATCATGATTTCACGCACCTGACGTTCAGAAACCTGGATTACGCCCTCCATCATGGATAATGCGTCGGCATCCAGCAAATTGCGTTCATATGCGGAATGCAGCAAGGCTACGAGTTGCCCGCGGTCTTCGGGTTCGCGTAGCAACAGTGTGGAAAGGCGCTCTAACAGGGTGGGTTTGCTACTTTCTGAATCATTCATGTTTGATGCTGGTTCTGCCGGTAAGGATCAGGGAAACGCAATTTTAGCATTAGTGCGGCTTCCAACGTTTCCATTCTGGATGCATCGCTATCGCTTTCGTGATCATAACCTTGTAAGTGCAGCGTGGCGTGAACGGCAAGATGTGCGTAATGTGCGAATAAGTTCTTGTGCTGTTCGGCGGCTTCTCTTTCGGCCACTGGCGCGCAAATCACCACATCACCCGCCAGCGGTTCGGCATCATCGTAAACAAAAGTCAGCACGTTGGTCGCGTAATCCTTGCCGCGATAATTTTTATTCAGCTCGCGCCCCTCGGCTTCGTCCACGATGCGCAACACCATGCATACGTCACGCTGCAGTGCGGCTTTTATCCAGCGGCGCAATTGCTGTCGTGTGGGTAATTGCCGTGCATCGCTGGCGTACTGAACGCTCAGGGAAAGTTTGGGGGGCAATGGTTTATGTGCTGTCTGGCTCATATTATGGCTCCCTTATGTCCGGCACCAGTTCGCCACGCAGTGTGTGCCTGACCACTCGGGTGATTTTTACTTTGGCAAAACGCCCGATCATGCCTGCCGCTCCCGTGTCTGGCGGGACATAAAAATTCACTACCCGGTTATTGTCAGTGCGCCCGGCCAATTCCTGTGCGTCTTTCTTTGATGTGCCTTCCACCAGAACGCGTTGTACCGTGCCGAGCATGCCCTGTGCCACAACCGACTCATGCTCCGTGATACGTTCCTGCAAACGGTTCAAACGCGCGGCCTTTAACTCGTGCGGTGTGTCGTCGTGCATCTCGGCGGCCGGGGTGCCGGGGCGCGGGCTGTACAGATAGCTGAAACTGTTATCAAAGCCGATCTCATCGACCAGTTTCATGGTCGCCTCAAAATCCTGTTCCGTTTCGCCGGGGAAGCCAACGATGAAATCCGAGGTGACGCAAATATCGGGTCGTGCGGCGCGCACTCTGCGGATGATGGATTTGTATTCGAGCACGCTGTGGCCGCGCTTCATTGCCGCAAGGATGCGATCCGAGCCGGACTGCACCGGCAAATGTAAATGGCTGACCAGCTTGGGTGTCGCCGCATATACGTCAATCAGGCGTTGGCTCATTTCTCTGGGGTGCGAGGTGGTGTAACGTATCCGTTCAACGTCTTTCAGCGCGGCGATGGCAAGCAGCAGAAATGCAAAATCCACTGTGTCGCCATCTTCGTTCGTGCCGCAGTAGGCATTCACATTTTGGCCGATCAGCATGATTTCTTTTACGCCCTGCACGACAAGATCCCCGACATCGCGCATCACGTCAGCCAGCGGGCGTGAAACTTCTTCACCACGGGTGTATGGCACGATACAGTAGGTGCAATATTTGCTGCACCCTTCCATGATCGAAACGAGAGCGCTACCCGAAGAGGTCTGCGGAACCGGCAAATGATCGAATTTTTCGATTTCGGGGAAACTGATGTCCACCTGCGACCGTCCGGTATCCCGGCTTGCCTGAAGCATTTGCGGCAATCGATGCAAAGTCTGCGGGCCGAACACCACATCCACATAGGGTGCCCGCCTTATAATCGCCGCGCCTTCCTGGCTGGCCACGCAGCCGCCCACGCCGATCAGCAAATCCGGTTTGGCCAGCTTGAGCGGGCGCACACGCCCCAGGTCGGAGAATACCTTCTCTTCGGCTTTTTCGCGAACCGAACAGGTATTGAACAAAATGACATCGGCCTCCTCGGGGTTGTCGGTTTGTTCCATGCCATCGCAAGCGCGCAGCACATCCGCTATCTTGCCCGAGTCATACTCGTTCATCTGGCAGCCGTAGGTTTTGATGTATAGTTTTTTGGTCATGCTGGAATGATGCTGGTTTAACACCGATTTGCGGTGCGGGATTGCCGCCATTGATAATGAAACGTCACATCAGAGATTTTTCACATTCGTTCGGAATGACACCTGTTTTGTCATTTCGACCACAGGGAGAAATCTTGCTTTGCGAATTTTACGTTAACAGATGTTGGGCCATTTCGATTGATGCCGGTCAATTATGTGGCCAAAAAATTATGCTAGGATCCGTCCGTCAAGCTTCATTGTTGTTGTGTTCAACCCGTTACCGCCGGAGGAAAAAATGGCAATTATCGCAGATGTGGCATCAATCGGCACCGCCGTGTTTGTAGTGTTGTTTTCTTTGTGGACGTTGAAAGAATTATTTTCCGGCAAGTAGGCTCCAAGCCCGGTTGGCACAATTGCGGTTAGCCCGGAAATAACTCTTAAGTCGCTCCCTCTAACAAATTGATTCAACATGACATTATTCGAGCGACTTTTGGGCGATTTGCGGCTGAAGCCCGATTACTACGCTAACCCTGCGTTCGAGGCGACCTGCGCGAAAAGCCGCGCAGGCACCACAACTCCACGTAGGCGGCACAAATTTCATGTCCACTGATGCTGAC